>CAZPDS010000030.1:0-29402 GCA_964585485.1 uncultured Bacteroidales bacterium | reverse complement strand
CCGGTCTACCGGTTCAACCGCATTGTGCACGGTAAAGACTTTGGCCGGATCGATACCGTAACGCTGAATAACAATCTCGCGGGTGTAGTTGCTCACGGTGATCACACGATCGGCGGCTTCCATGCCCTTGCGTTCGATGTCGTAAACGTTCTGGTTGATGTTTTCCCCGGAACGGTCGAATTCAGTAGCATGCATATGCACCACCAGCGGTTTCCCGCTTACCTGGCGGGCCGCAATGCCGGCCGAATACGTCAGCCAGTCGTGCGCATGGATGACATCAAAGGAGTACTTACTGGCAATGGAGGCGGCAACCAGCGCGTATCGCGATACTTCCTCCATCAGGTTTTTTCCGTACACACCGGAAAAGGTGTAACGATGCGAAAAGACCGTCTGCTCGCTTTGTGTATCTTCCAGGACATCCTCTGAGCCCGATCGGCGGATTTCTTCCGGATCCACATAAGGTAAAAGGTTGGAGGAGACTTCCAGGTAGGTGATTTGTTTCCAGAACTCCCGGTACATTTGTTGGCGCAAGTCGATACTGACATCGCTGGCATTCACCAGCCGGACGGCCTCCAGACTCTCATCACCGTAAGCGCGCGGAACCACAAAGATCACTTCCACACCATGCCGGGCCAGGCCCTTGGTGAGCCCGAAGCAGGCCGTTCCAAGACCTCCGGTGATGTGGGGTGGAAATTCCCACCCAAACATTAGTACTTTCATTTTACTTCAATATTTCGTTTGATGACCCGGGTCATCCTTTCTTTTCGTATTGGCTGATCAGTTGTTCCATCCGCAGCAGTTCGGCAACACTCCACGCCTGCGAAGGCGCTCCCCCGGGCAAATGCGGCGGATTGCCATCATACACTTCAGAAATGCTGCCGATACCATGTTCAATCATCACGGCTTCAAAATCATCAAACAAACCCCTGATGTGCGGAAGCCCGCCTTTTCCGTGAATCCGCAGATAGGCTTCGGCGTAGTGCCCAAGCAGCCACGGCCAAACCGTGCCCTGATGGTACGCACTGTCGCGCGCTTCCTGACCACCGGCATAATTGCCTTTGTAGTCCGGGTGGGTGGGCGACAGCGTGCGCAGTCCCCGGGGGGTAAGCAGTTCCTGACGGCAACGGTCTACAATCAGCTTGCGGATTTGCTCGCTCAGTGGCGAGTAGGGAAGGGAGGCCGCGAAAATCTGATTGGGCCGCACCGACCAGTCGGTAAACCCTTCGTTGACCACATCGGCCAGATATCCCTTGTCTTTGTGCCAGAAAGTGGCTTTGAAAGCCGCCGGAAGGGCGTCGGCCAGGGGTGTCCAGGTTTCAATGAAATCGTTGTCTTTCGCCAGAGCCGCCACTTCCAGCGAGAACATGAGCGCGTTGTACCATAGTGCGTTAATCTCAACAGGCAGGCCGATTCGGGGGGTAATGGCCCGTCCGTGAACCACAGCGTCCATCCATGTCAGCGCATAGCCCGTTTGACCAGCCCAGATGAGCCCGTTTTCCTGCATCTTAATGTTGAAAGCGGTTCCATCCCGGAAGCCTTCCAGGATGAGTTTCATCTTTGGACCGTACTTTTTCCAGATGTTGTGTTTTTGTTTCCCAACGATGGCATATTGCTGCAGGGCCCAGAAAAACCAAAGCGGTGCATCAACTGAGTTATAGGCTGAATCGGAACCGCTGCCAATGTTCGGAAACAAAGGACCGTTCAAATCCGCCAGCATAGTGTCGATGACGTCCTGACAAGTTTTACTATCCCCGCGCGTCAGGGTCAGTCCGGGCAAGGCGATGAAGGTATCGCGCCCCCAGCGTCCAAACCAGGGGAAGCCCGCGATGATTTCCGTCTTCCGGCCATTCTTCACGATGAATTGCTGGGCCGAGTTTTCCAGGCAGTTATGAAAACTGTTGCGCGGGATGCGGTTTTTGATCTCCGAGGTGAAATAACGTTTAAACGATACCGGGTTTTCTTCTTCCAGGCTGGCGCAGAAGATGATGCTCTCGCCTTTCTTGATGGGTGTTTCAAAATAACCCGGTACGAAAAGATCCTCATGGGCTTCATAACCACGCTGCATTTCTTCGATATATTCGATGTTGTAGTACCAATGTGGAACATGAACATAGTCTGCGTCTTTCGAGAATTGCATGTGCAGACGGTCATATCCGGGGTACATCTGCATGCAGATGCCGTTTTCAACCTTCTCGTATCGGGTATCGGCGTTTACATTGGCGCGGGTGAGCGCGTGTACGTTGCGGAAGGCCAGAAAGGGCTTAAGCCGGAGCAAGGTGGGCGAATGTGCATCCAGCAAGGTATAGCGGATCAGCAATCGGCTTTGTTCGCTTGAAAATAATGTCTCTTTCGAAAGTACTACACCACCCACACGGTACACCAGCCGGGGTATGGGATCGGCCGTGAATTCGGTGAGGTATTTATGTCCTTTCGGATGATATTCATTGACCCCCGGGAATTTGTGCAAAGCCAGGTTAAACTCCTCCTCCCGCTGTATGATTGTTTCATCCACACTGGATAGCAATACATGGTTCCCACCGTCGACCGCCGGCTGTGGGGCAACCAATAATCCATGATACTTGCGGGTGTTGCTGCCGATAATGGTTGTTATCGAATAGGCCCCGGCCCGGTTCGAGCGTATCAATTCCCGTTTTAGTGCGAACTCCAGGTTAATTAGCTGAAGCTTGTTGAATCCTATATAGCTCATTGTTAATACTTTATAATATCAATATGATGATCTGGCTAAACCTGATTAAAATCTAAATAGTTCATTATGAGTTTTATATCGAAAATTGTCAGCAGGTTTATTCGATTTCTAATCGTAAAAAATAGCTTTTCAAGCAATTAAAAGTACAAATATTTTGTTGGCTGTGCAAAGTTACAGAAAAATATTTACAATAATTAACAATGCATTAACTTAATGTTGTTTTTGCGTTAAGTTTTGCTTAGCGCTGTGCCAGGGTGATACCCGGGAAATTTTTATCTTTGCCGGAAAGCATATCCTATGAAAGGTGGAACTATCAGCAGATTTTGCATACTGTTCGTGTTCGTGGCAATGACCATCCTCTCTGCCTGCCGGATTACCGGACTGAATGCAGAGCAGCGGCTGGAGCAGTTGAATAAGATGGAATGGCTAGCGGGTAACTGGCTCTGGGAAGGGGGTGAGGATCGCCTGATGGAAATCTGGACCCGTGAAAATGATACGCTTTATCGGGGACGAAGTTATTTTTTGATGCAACGCGATACTGTTTTTGCCGAGACGATCCGCATCCAGCCGGGGAAGCGTCACCTATATTATAATGTGGAGATGATGGTGGATGGAAAAAAGAAGACCCATTCATTCATCATCACCAGGAACACCCGGCACTCCTTTGTGGCCGAGGATAAGCAGAACCTGGACCTGAGCCGGATTTCATACACGGGCAAAGCCGGCGTTCAAATCACTATTTGTACCGAGGGTATGGAAGATGGGGAAAAAGTGAAGGAAGAGTATCGTATGCGCAGAATTGCCAAAGCCAACGGGCGCTAAGGCAGGAGGCCGTGCAGGAACGCTTTGTTTATAATTAATTCGGCCGGCCTCTGCAGGTATTGTAAAAAAATGTATTTTTGCACGTTCAAAAAAGACCATTATGGCAAAAAATAAAGAGAAGATTCAAAAAGCCGAAAATCGTATCGAGGCTGTGGAAAGCGCACTGGGTAAAAGTGAGCAGTTTATCGAGAAAAATAAAAACCTGTTGATGTACATCCTGCTGGGAATCCTGGTGGTGGTTGGTGGTTTCTTTGCCTATGGCAAATTTATCAAGGAACCGCGCGAACGTAAGGCCCAGGCCGCTATGTTTGCAGCCGAGCATTATTTTGGTGTCGATTCGCTCGATCTTGCGCTGAATGGAAAAGGTGATTACCTTGGATTCCTCGGTATTATTGACGAATTTGGTTCTACCAAAAGTGGTAATCTGGCGCAATATTATGCCGGAATCTGCTACCTTCGTAAGGGCGAATTTGAAACTGCGATAGAATATCTTAAGGAATTTGAGTCCGACGATGAATATGTTCAGCCGATGGCCCTTGGAGCTATTGGTGATGCTTACCTGGAATTGAACGACAATGCCAACGCCCTGGATTATTATAATCAGGCCGCCGAATCCAATGTAAATGATTTCACGACCCCGATGTTTTTGATGAAAGCGGCCTGGGTTCATGAACTTAATGGCGATTTTGCAAAAGCGCTGGAGTGCTACTCCCAGATCCGCAAAGAGCATTTCGAAAGCTACGAAGCCCAGGAAGTAGACAAATACATCGCGAATGCGAAGGCAAAATCTGGCCAGTAATATCGATATGTCACAAAAGAAAACGAATTTATCTGAACATCAAAGACCCGTCCTCAAAACGACGGGTTCTTTGCATATAGGCCTCGTGGTTTCCGATTGGAATCCAGAGGTAACCCACGCTTTGCGCGATGGCGCCCTGGAAACTCTCCGGGAGTGCGGAATCCAAGCTGAAAACATCCACGTGTATAATGTCCCCGGTAGTTTCGAACTTCCGCTGGGTGCCCGTATGCTGCTGAACAACCTGCCCCTTTCCGCCGTAATCTGCCTCGGCTGTGTGATCCAGGGAGAAACCCGTCATTTCGAATTTATCTGCAATGCCGTGGCACAGGGCATTATGGACCTTGGATTGGAAGAAGGCAAGCCGGTGATCTTTGGGGTGCTCACAACCAATACTTATGAGCAGGCGCGTGATCGTGCCGGCGGAAAACACGGCAACAAGGGCGTGGAAGCCGCCGTGGCCGCGCTCCGGATGATTCAGCTCAACGAAAGTATTTCCTGAAATGGAACCTATGCGTCATACCCTGCGTTGCGTGTTTATGGGAACCCCCGAGATCGCCCTCGCTTCGCTGCACGCCATGATCGACGCAGATTACCGCCCCGTAGCGGTGGTAACGACACCGGATCGCCCGGCCGGTCGGGGACTAACATTGCAGGCCTCGGAGGTTAAAAAGTTTGTCGCTCAAACCGATATTCCACTATTACAACCCCTTCATCTGTCGGACCCCGAATTCCTGGATGAACTTACCCGCCTGCAACCTGACCTTATCGTGGTGGTCGCCTTCCGTAAACTGCCCCAGGCTGTTCTCGATATTCCACGCATTGGAGCCTTTAATCTTCACGCCTCCCTCTTGCCCGATTACCGCGGAGCTGCCCCTATCCAATGGGCGGTGATCAACGGCGAAAAGAAAACGGGCGTCACCACCTTCATGCTCGATAAAAATATTGATACCGGGAAAATTCTCCGCCAGCAAAGCGTTGATATCGGCGAAACCCAAACCGCCGGCGATGTGCATGATATGCTAATGGAAGTCGGCGCCAAATTAGTGGTTCAAACGATTCGTGACATCGAAAGCGGCGACTATCAACTGGTCGACCAGACTGAGCTTCCACTCGCTCCTTCAACCCCCCACAAAGCACCCAAAATATTTAAGGAGGACTGCCGCATCGACTGGAGTAAAGGGGTTAAAGAGGTTTATGATTTTATTAGGGGCTTGTCGCCCTACCCGGGTGCATTTACGGAGTTTGTTTCACCGGACGCAAAATGTTATATAGTAAAGGTGTTAACCTCTTCTTATGAATTCGCTCCAATATCCCCCAAAAGGGGTATGCTTGAAACCGACGCCACCAGCTACCTTCGGGTGGCATGCCGGGATGGTTACATTAATTTCAGGCAGATTCAGCTCGCCGGAAAGAAAATTATGAATGTGGACGAATTCCTTAGAGGTTTCCGAATGAGTGATGCTTGGCAATTAAAGAAAGCCTGACGAAAGACCTCTGTAAGCCCCTGTTTTAGGCATAGTTGTTAACAAATTGCCTGTTTTATCAACAATTCAGGCACTTTTAGGATGAAATACTTGCAATCCGCTTGTAAATGCTTATCTTTGTTGTGGTTTTATAAAAATCATTGTTTTACTAACAAAAATCGTTTAAAATGAACAAAGCACAGTTAATTGAAGCTATGGCTTCAGAAGCTAAGTTAACAAAAGCCGATGCCAAGAAAGCCCTCGACGCTTTCGTAGTTGCAACTTCCAAAGCCCTGAAAAAAGGCGAACGCGTTGCTCTCGTTGGTTTTGGTTCTTTCTCCGTCGCAAAAAGGGCTCAGCGCAAAGGCCGCAACCCTCAGACTGGTAAAGTAATCACCATCGCTGCCAAGAAAGTTGTAAAATTCAAGGCTGGTGCTGACTTAACCAAGAAAGTTAAGTAATTTAGCTTCGTGCTAAAGAAAAGGGGCTGTCTCAAAAGGACAGCCTCTCTTTTTTTTGTTATTTTGTGAAATCAATTTTCCTGGTGCAATGGATAACACGGACTACCTTCACTACCTGTCAGCCCTGATTACCCCGGAACGCCTGCAGCGTATGCAGGATGTTCTCGCTCAACGAACACGATTCCTGACCGTGGTGCTGGAAGATATTTACCAAACCCACAACGCAAGCGCTGTTTTACGATCCTGCGATTGCTTCGGGGTGATGGACGTTCATATTATCGAAAACAGGAATACTTATCAGGTTAACCCTGATGTGGCCTTAGGCTCGTCGAAATGGCTGAATCTGGCTACCTATAATTCCGAAGAGGAGAACACAACCCACTGCCTGCAAAAACTGAAAGCCCAGGGTTATCGCATCGTGGCCACGACACCGCACAAGGACGACTGCAAACTGGACGACCTTCCGCTGACGCAGAAAACCGCCCTGGTCTTTGGAAACGAACTCGACGGTTTGAGCCCCGTCGCCCTGCAACAGGCCGATGCCTTCATGAAAATCCCCATGGTGGGCTTTACCGAAAGCCTGAATATTTCCGTCTCTGCAGCCGTTTGCCTGCATTCCCTCACCCAACGGCTACGGCTTTCCAAAGTAGCCTGGCAACTTCGCCCCGACGAATATACCGAAATCATGATTCAGTACATCCACAACACCCTCAAACATCCGGAACTAGTTCGCACCGGCTACTTAAAACGAAAAATGGATTCCTGATCACCTGACTATCGACTGACTATCGACTGTCGACAGTCGACTACCGACTACCGACTGTAAGTCGACGAATTCAACTTTTTTATCGTTAACCAATATTTTTGTATATTTGCCTTTTAATTTTATTAACAACCAAAATTTCGAGCTCATGGGAAAAGGAGATAAGAAAACCCGTCGCGGGAAAATTATTATCGGAAGTTATGGTAACACACGCCCGCAGCGCACAGCAACAAAAGTAAACGCCGCCGCCGCGGCTGAAAAGGCCACCAAAAAACAGGCTAAATCAGCGAAAAAGGTCGACGCACAACCCAAAGCCGAAGGAATCGAAACTGCTGAACCCAAGGCTAAACGGGTAAGAAAAACGGCCGAACCTACAGCGGAGAAAAAAACCGCCAAAAAGGAAAGCACCGATGAGGCTCCAAAAGCAAAAAAAACCAGCAAAAAGACGGACGAACCTCAGCAGGATTTGTTTACCGAAGACGCTAAATAGGACGGCTATTCCGCGGCCAGTTTCATGAACAGCAGGCCGCGTTCTTCAAAGTTTTTGAACATATCATAACTGGCAGCCGCCGGCGAAAGCAAACAAGCTTTACCCGGCGCTGTCATTTTTTTTGCATGGACCATCGCATCTTCCAGCGACGACGCTTCGTAATATCCGGCTCGTTCCGGCGCACGTGATGTCATTAACGCCTTCATCCGGCGCCCGGCCTCACCGAGAAAAATAAAATTCCGCACCTCGGACTGAAGCAGAAACTCAATGAGCTTTTCGTAGGCCAGCCCACGGTCGAAGCCTCCTAATAGGAGCGTGTCTACCCGAGGTATGGCCTTCACCGCGGCGATGGTGGCTTCCGGAATGGTGGCAATGCTGTCGTTGTAAAAGTCAATCTGCTGAAAGCAACCTGCATACTGTAGCCTGTGCGCCAGCGCCTGAAAGGTCGTTATGCCTTCGGCAATGTGTTGATCTGTAATGCCCGCTATCTTGCAAGCCGATATGGCAAACATCAGGTTAAGGATGTTGTGATTGCCCGGCAAGGCGGTGTTTATCTTTTTGTCGAAAACACTTGCCGTTTCACTGTTCCCGCAATAAACCAAGGTCTTATCCGTCGAGTAGCAGCAGGGCGCATTCCCTTTTTCGTGGTGTATCATTACTTTTTGCCCCTTCAATAGGAGCGGCTGCATCATTCGAAGGCTTTCCGGATCTTCTGCATTAAACAGAAAAAAATCACCTTCGTTCTGGTGCATGGCTATCTGAAGTTTCGCCCGGAAGTAATCGTCGCGGCCGTTGTAATGATCCAGGTGCTCTTCATAAAGGTTGAGCAAAAGGGCAATGTGCGGCGAAACCTTGATGTTTTCAAGCTGGTGCGAGGATAATTCGTAAACAATAATGCTTGAAGGAGTGATCTGTTGCAGGATATCAAAGGGTGGAATGCCAATGTTGCCCACCAGTATGACGTCTTGAATTTGCTGACGGAGGATGTGATAAATTAGGGTCGTTGTCGTGCTTTTTCCTTTGGTTCCCGTGATTCCGATGACCTGCTGACGGTACCGCTGAAGGAAGAGCTCCGTTTGCGAAGTGATTCTTTCAGATGGAATCATCGATAAATCGCGTAGGGGGATCCCCGGCGATTTGATGATGAGATCGCAGTCCGCTGCTTTTTCCAGGTAGTCTTCGCCCGCCACCACGATGCCCTGAAAGTCTTTTAGCAAGGACTGCTGTTGCACCTCAGTTCTACGGTCGGCGATCATGAGCTGTGAGGCTGGCAGCAACGACTTCAGCAGCTTAAAGGTCGATTGTCCCTCGCTTCCGAAACCGAGTATGCAAACCCTTTTGCTTCCAATCAGATCAGGGATAAAGGTTGTCATGATAATTCACTTTTCAGCAGATCCAGAAGGTGGGTGTCGAGGAAGTGCTGCGGATCCATGCCGTGCAGCAGACGATCGGCCGTACCGGTTTCCGTCGGCCGGTAGTCCCGATGCCTGAGGAAATGCTGCAGGAGCAGGGGCAATACGGTCCGGCGCCGGACCGTCATTTCCAGGGCCAGGCGAACTTCCTCTACTGTTCCTATGCACTCAAACGGTTTGTTTTCTGAATAGCCGCACAGTTCATCAAAAAAAGGCTGCATCGCCGCATCGTCCAGCAGGTCGCGGCCAAACACCGTCTGGAGTTCGGAGGCTTCCATCCAGGGCGATAAGATGATGAATGCAAACAGGCATTTGGCGCAGCTTCCGCACCAACTGTCGGTTTTGCTGCCCGCGTTGCAACTTCTGAATACCGGGAAATACTGCGGCAATCGGCTAAACAGACGGGCAATCTGAATTTCGTGCAACGGCCTTAAAAAACTGAAGTATTGAAAGTCGCCGCTGATGTTGTTATGGACATATTCCAGGAAGTTTGTTTCAAACTCAAAGGATTTGCTGTATTGATGATTGATGTTGGTTCCCGGGATGGTGGCTTCGTTGGCGCTGGCTTCGTTGGATAAGGCGATGGCGCTATGCCCGCTGAGTTCTCCGGCCAGCAGGCTGTAAAAGGCCAGCATGGCGGAAAATGGCGTGTGCCCGTTCAGAAATCCTTGTTCATTGAGGCGCAACAGTTGAGGGTCAATGGACCGTTGGAGGATCAGGCAGTCATCCTGCTTGAAACCTGCAACTGCGGCGGTGTTCACCGTAGCCCCACGGGGGTTCATAATAAGCGGACGAACCTCAGGGCCGTGTTTTCTTAGTAATTCCAGTGTTACCACGCTGTCTTTGCCGCCGCCAATGGGCACCAGATAGCCGTGGCCATCCACGGCTGTCAGGGCCGGAAGCCGGCGTGACGAGGAGCATTCAAACGCCACAACGTCTTCCGGATCGGGCCGGAGACCGTTCAGGTAAAAGAATTCGCCCTGACCCTGATAATATAAATACTTCCACCAACGAAGCTGCGCCTCGTCGAGCAGGTAAGGTTTAATGATAATCCGCGGGGAGCAGGTCGCCTTCCAATAGCTCACCAGCTCAATCATGCCAATGTGGAAAACAAGATTTTCCAGGAAGGCTTCCCTTTCGGGGGAAATACGAATAAAGCTGCGCGACGGGATCACGGTCTGCGGCGTAAACCGGCACAAGCCCGGCACCTCGAAGTCAAACGTCAGCGTTAAGCCCTGCTCAGCCTTTGTAATGGAGAAACCGTGATAAATAAATTCCGGATACTGCTGGCGTAAATGCCTGAATGTTTCGCGCCGTTCTGTCATGCTGCAAATATACCACTGATTCTTTTATGCCCAACCCATATGTGCTATTTCCAACGGTCGACTACCGACTGTCCCCGGCTTTCAATCCGCCTTCAAATACGTTCTTCGCGCCGACCAGGGTGAAAGGTAGTTCTGATCGTGCTCAGAGGGAACAAGGTAAAGTTTGCCGCCTTCCTTGCGCAATTGAAAAGTCAATTCGTGTTCCCAGGAATGATTTTCGCCCCAGATGCGCGTTACAACGGTTCCCCGCGACGTGTAGGATTCAATGCTATGTCCCCAAACGGAGTAATTATCAACTTTATATTTTTCCGGATTGAGATTGTTTTCTTTAAGGTATGCCGGGGAGATGCAGGCCATCAGTCCGGTATAATCCGGCCCATGGTCCTTATCCATCATGTTTAAAAAATCATCAACAAACTTTTTTTCTTTTTCACCGCCTGTACTGAATTTGGTGGTATTGCAGGCGGTCATTATCAAACTTACTAAAAGGAGGCCCAGGATTTTTTTCATGTTTCAGCAAATGTTATCACGTGTTTTAAAGTTAGCTATGTTCTTTCAGTGTCGTGTTGGCCGGGCATTGCGCGGCGTCGATCGTCTCAATTTAAGCTTGGATCTGTAGGGTAGAGGACCCATTCTGCGTAGTCGGCGCCCAGCCGCTTAACCATCTTTGGCCATAGTTGCGCGGGGTTTGTGCCCAGCAACATACTGGCGCGCGCACTGCTGACCACCCAGGTGTGCTCTTCAATTTCCTTGTCAAGCTGAAGCGGACTCCATCCGGAATAACCCAGAAAAAATCGTATCTGATCCGGTTTTAGCTCCTTGCGGTGTACCAGATCCTCGACTACACCGATGTCGCCGCCCCAGAACAAGCCGTCAATTATGGGCATGGATTTAGGGATTTTTTCGCCCAGTGTATGGATGAAAAAAACGGAATCCGTCTTTACCGGTCCGCCTATGTAAACACCGGTCGTAAAATCGGGAAATTCCGGCAGGATATCGTTCAGCCCGAAATCCAGCGGCTTGTTGATCACCAGTCCAAAGGTGCCTTCTTCATTGTGCTCGGCCAGCAGAATTACCGATCGCTGAAAGTACTCCTCATTTAGAAAAGGCTGTGCAATCAGGATTTTTCCCCGTGATGGTTTGGATTCTTTGGCGGACATACTTCAAAATTACATTAAAAAAAATTCATTGCGGGCTGATGATATGAAATTTTTTAAACTGTAATCACAAGAAGGAGTGAGGATGTTACTGGTGGTTCCACGTTCAAAGGTCAATCCAGCGCTTGCGCGAAAGGGGCTGTTCGGTATCATAGCTGGTAGCCCGTGTGTTCTTCAGCCTGAATACGGCGATAATATCGAACCCTGCATGTTCTATCCATGTTTGCATAAAGGGACGCGCCTGCACAATTTCTTCTTTCAGCGATTGATCGCTACTCTCCTCCAGTGCGCCCACTACCCGGACTTGCTTTCCTTCCGCATAAAAACAGCCTTCAACCCGTGGATTTTCGCTCAGTTGTTTGTACACCGATTTGTTCTTCCCAACCGTGAAAATAATCGTCCCGTCGTCATCGATACGGTGCACCATCAGGGCGCGAACACGGGCCTGATCACCTTCACAACTGGCCAAAAAGCACAAGGGGTGGTTTCGGATAAAGCCGATGATTTCGTCGCGTTGTAGCATGCTGATTAATACTATTTTTTGCGCTTAGCGGTTTTTTAAGGCGGTTTCTATCCGGGCTTTCAGCTCCGTCACAAAAACATCGGGCGTATGGACTTTCTGAAAGGCCCAGCCCGTTATATCTTCGATGGATTCTTTACCACCGGGGTAGCAGGTAATGGCCAGGGTGGAGCCGTAGGCCAGGTATTTTTCTGAAATGACTTTGTTCCCGGGCAATTCGCAGTTAATAATATGGAGCTTAACAAGCCCTTCCTGCTGTTGCACAGCAAAATGGGTGTCGAGGGTTTTCTTTACCTGGGCTTCAATGGAAATGCAGGTGTTGCAGCGTTGTGTGATGTGAAAATAATATACATCCACGGCTGCATTGTTCTGCGCAAAGGCGCCGAAGGCGAATAGAAAACCGATGAAAAGAAACAGAATTTTTTTCATAGTGAAAGAATGAACGACAAAGATAGGATTTTATCCGTCAAGAATGAAGGATTAATGAGGATCAGGGAGCGATGGGAAAGGAGGCCAGGCCTGTGTATTGCTCAATCCGCCATGGCCAGCCATTGAAGCATTGATCTGCTTTTTCCTATATTTGTGCCATGAAAATTCTCATTGCCGGGAGCGGAAAAATGGGAGCGGACTTGTTTCGTCTGTTTCTTCCGCTCGATCACGAGATTTGCTGGTTGTGCCTCGATGATGCGGAAGCACAGCGTGCCCGCGACCAATTTGTGAAAAGATCGGCGCGGCAAGTCCGCTCAGGCCTGATTACCCAGGCGGATTATGATGCCCGAATGAAGAAAGTGACCGTGACATCGCAGCCCAACGACGCCGCTGGTTGCGACCTGCTGATCGAATCCATCTGGGAAAAGACAGAGGAGAAACGTGCGCTGTTCATCACCCTTGACCGCATACTGCCTCCCTCGGCCCTGTTTACAAGCAATACGTCTTCGGTGCCTCTGGAAGTCCTTGTGCCGTCCGAAGAACGCCGCCCGTTCTTTTGCGGTCTGCATTTCTTCTTCCCGTCGGCGATGAAAAATCTGGTGGAAATCAATGCCCCCTCAGCCCTGGATCCTCAATCATTGAAAACCTTGCAATTACTCGCGGAATCCCTGGGGCACCAGGCCCTCGTGCTGCATGCACCTCATCATTTCCTGATGAACCGCCTTTTATTGCCGGTCCAGAACGAAGCGGTACGTATACTACAGGAATTTCCGCTCCAGCCAGCGCCCCTCGATGCCCTGGTTCGGCAACAGCTTTTTCCGATCGGAATTTTTGAGTTTTTTGATCATGTGGGCATGGATGTTATGCTGGCCTCTGTTTCAAACTATATGCATTACCAGCCTGACGGAAAAGACTACACCCCATTGCGCGACGCATTGCGAAAGAAGGTTCAGGAAAACGAACTCGGAATTAAAACAGGACGCGGATTTTACACGTATCCGCTTCCGGCGGAGCCCGCCCCGCTTCCCTGGCCTGAACCCGTGGCAGGGGCGTTGTTAAAGCGGCTTGAGGAGGCCTGGTATACTGAATTGCGCCGGGTGCTCCAGACCGGCCTTGTTCCTGAGCCCTTCCTGGATGCTGCCCTGTGCGCATACTGGGGCGAAACCAGGGGTTTTGTGGACAAGGGCCGCCGGAAAGGATATTTAATTTAAATTTGCCTGTCGGTAGTCCACAGTCGATAGTCTATAGTCGGTAGTCGATGATATATATTAAATTAAGTGAATTATGTTCAGGTAATCCTACTATCTCAACAATTTTCTCATTTTCAAATTTTCAAATTTTCAAATTCTCAAATTCACCTCAACAATGCAGTCGAATACGAAACCAAAGGTCCTGGTTACCGGTATGAGCATGATTTCTTCGCTGGGACTGGATCTTGAGTCCAACTGGCAAAACATCCGCGAAGGAAAATGTGGCATTGGTCCGATAAGCCTCTTTGATGCGTCAAGCTGCCAGACACGTATCGCGGCGCAGGTTCCGGATAGCTTCAATGAATATGCCCTTACTCATATTCGTAAGCGCACGGCCGAACAAATGACCCGCGTGACGCGGATGTGCGTTGTGGCCGCCAAACAAGCCGTTCAGCACGCCGGCCTTGATTTTTCGACGGCAGACCGCGATCGCTGTGGCGTCATCCTCGGGGTGGTCAGCACCGGAAACACCAGCTCCGAACAGGGCACTACCCCTCAAAACCGCGTGCTGAAAAGCATGAGCAACGCGATGTCGGCCTGGATTTCACTTGAATATAAACTCACCGGTCCCAATTATACCGTTACGGCCGCTTGCGCGTCCTCCGCGTATGCGCTCGCGCAGGGTTACGACCTGATTCAGTCAGGCCGTGCCGATATTGTATTGGTGGGCGGCGCTGATTCCATTATCAACAAGGAAGAGATCGATGGCTTTAATGCCTTATTTGCCTTGTGTACCGATAATGAGAACCCACAAAAAGCCAGCCGCCCCTTCTCCAAAAACCGCGATGGCTTTGTCCCCGGTGAGGGTGCCGGCATCCTGGTCCTTGAATCGGAGGCATCCGCGAAAGCGCGCATGGCAAAAGTGTATGCCGAAATCGCCGGATATGCCCTTACCAGCGAAGGATACAATATTATGGCGCCCGAAAAAGATGGTCTGGGCATCGCCCATACCCTGGAGAAAGCCCTGGCGGCGGCCGGATGGAAACCCTCGGAGGTGGAGTACATCAACGCCCACGGTACGTCAACCACGCTGAATGATCTGTATGAAACCCTCGCGATAAAAAAGGTCTTTGGCGAATACGCGGCGAAAATTCCGGTCTCATCCTCCAAATCGATGATCGGACATACCATTGGTGCCGCCGGCGCCATTGAGCTGATCATCACCATTATGGGGATGAATGAAAGCCTCCTCCCGCCAACCATCAACCTGGATCAGGCAGATCCGGACCTGGATCTGGATTATGTCCCTCACGTGGCCCGTAATCAGGCGTTTTCAAAATCACTCTCCAATTCTTTCGCCTTCGGTGGTCACAATGCTGTGATCGCTGTGTGTAAGCACGGCGAATAGCGACCTGGTGCCAATTGTAAAAAAAATGTTATTTTTGCAGGCAGAATCGGCCTTTTAAGGCCTGATGTCGCTCACGAAAATCTGGCATACTATGGCGCAACTAACTGAAAATACTCGCAACGAAGTCCGCGAAACCGTATTTGATTTCTTTATTCGGGAATGTGAAGTGGACCCCTCTGTTGTCACGGAAACAACGAACATCATCCGGGATATCGACGGCGATTCGCTGATGTACCTTGAATTGATCGAAATCTTTAAGAAAAAATATTCCCTGAATATCGATCTTAAAACCATTGGGAAATATGTGGTGAAACACCCGGTCGAAACCGTCGCCCAGTTGATCGATATGACCTTGCTGATCATCGAGCACGAAAACAATATTATTGACCTCCCCTGATCATTTGTAAGGTGCCGGAAATTCTGAACATTGGGTACGACCTTGAAGAGGTATGCCGCTTTGAAACGATGGCCCGTCACGATGATCACTGGATAGAATTCCGGAACGATGTATTTACCCCGGAAGAACAGGCCGCTAATGAGGCCTGCGCGAATCCGCTCCACGCCTATGCTATGTGTTTTTGCTTTAAGGAAGCCTTTATGAAAGCTTTGCAAAAAGGATGGATGAACGGTGGGGCCGACTGGCAAGACATCCAGCTTGTTTTTAGCGAGACGGCGGATTTCCGGCATTTCAAAACCCTGATCGGGGGGCATGCACTGGAAGGTATGCAAGAGATCGGTTCTTCAAATTTCACTTGTTTCCCGCAATTGGAGGGCGAAATCGCCTCCTGTCGCGTTATCCTGTATAGATGAACGTACACTCAACTACCGCGTTGGTTTTCCCGGCTTTCGTTACCGAATTCATCGGTTGTGAAAGCGATGAGCTGTTTGCCCTGGGCGTGAATGTGTCTGACTACCTCGCACGCGCTGTGCCGATCTGCGGCAAGGAGGTCGCGGACTTCGATATACGTGGAAAGTCCTTCCTGCAGGATGAACTAATGATACAGTATGTCACCTATATATACAGTTGCGCTGTGTCTGACCTGCTCCACAAAAATACTCTACGTGCGGCCATCGCCGCAGGATACAGCATGGGCCTCTACGCGGCGCTCTACCATGCCCGCTGCATCCCTTATTCCGACGGTCTTCTCCTGATCCGCGAGGCCTACCACACTATTCGTAAATACATGCCTTCCGGCGATTTTGCCATGGGCCTGACGGGAGGGTTAGAGCTGGAAGATGTGGACGAACTTATGAAGCAATATGCCCGGTCCACCTACATTATTAATTCCAACAACAAACACACCTTCGTTTATTCCGGACCCGCGGCTGAGGTGAACCGGCTGATTAGCGCAGCCCGCGCCGAGGGAGCCTTGATGACCCGGGTGATGAATGTGAGTATTCCCTACCACTCGCCTTATCTCGAAAAGGCGGCCGGGAAATTCACGGAAACACTGGCCGCGCTTAAGGTGGAAAAACCACAGGTGCCACTGCTTTCTTCACTTAATCAGCGCATACTGCATGATGAACCCCATATTAAGGCTGAACTGGCGGCTAACTTATGGCAACCCTTTCGCTGGCATCATACGATTCAGTCGATACTGGATCAACAACTCACTCCTATTATCGAATGTGGGGCCGGAGAGGGGCTTACAAAAATCAATAAATTTATTCCGGGCGACTATCGTTCGCTGAACCTTAAGAATTTGAGGAAGTATTTTGCGGAAACTGGGTCTTCCGGAACTCCTGGGCCCTGAGTGCTTGTGTACTGTCTGGGCTAATTCCCGGAAATCAGATTTATTAACATGCTGCTGGTGATCTCCTGGGTTGGAAGGCTGGTGGCCTGAAATGCATCCGTGTCTTTTTCACATTCATCCAGAGGTAATAATATTTTTTCGCCCGCCTGATTTCTTTTTATGGCATAACAATTTACGATCGACTCACTCCACCACGAATGCGGGTTGTAATGACGGTCATGATTTAAACCAACGTAGGTCAATAATAAGGGAATGGAATCAGGTTCTATAAAATGATGATGTAGTAAGAATTTGTAGACCCCGTCGGCCAGGTGCATCAACCCGGTGCAATGATGCGTTCGTGCGCTAAAACATGTTGCGCCTGCAACCATTGCTGGCCCCATTGTCGTTCGTCAGGTGTCAGCAAAACCAGCATCATCAAAAAATCCCGGGTAAGATGCGCTGAACCTTAGGGTTTTTATCAACTTCCTTTCAGCTGATTCAGTTGATCTTTCCACGCTCCCTGATCGTGCTTCCGTATAAGGGCACGGTACTCCCCGGCATTGCCGATGAGCTTTTCAATGTGATTGTGATACCCAATCATGGAGAGCAGAAACGCACAGGCATTGTCGATAGCCACCTGTTTACGCAGTATGCAACGAAATAAATACGCAAACAGTTTTCGCTTGCTTGCATCGCGGCTGATCCATTGCTTTAGCAAGCCCAGGGTAACCTTGAATTGAAATCCGGCCGGGGGGGCACCGTCATGAAACATCGCCGTGAAGGAGCCGGGTCCGAAAAGGTTCCTCGCTTTCTCATACAGCGATTCCCACGAATACATCCGGCGCAGCGTGGCCAGGTATAGATCGAACAACTCAACCTGGCCCATCGTATAATAATGCATGGTGGGAAATAAACCGCTGATAAGCTCCGGATCGATAGGGTAGAGCCGCCCTTCAGCCTGAAGACGCGCGTGCAGCGCCGATCCTGGAATGGCGCCGACAATGTTGAAATTGATGTAGGAAAGCCCGGTCTCCTGGGTGAACTGATAAATGCGCTCAAATTCGTCCTGCGTGTCGTGATCAAAGCCTATCATAAAGGAAGCCGTAATGTGAATGCCGTGCCTGTGGATTTTGGCAATGGATTCTTTGTACGTCGCGGCCGAATGATTTTGCTTCTTGTGTGTTTCATCCAGACTGCCCGGGTTCAGCGATTCAAATCCAATCAGGATATTAAAGCAGCCTGCGTCCTTCATGGCTTTCAGTAAGTCTGGCTGATCGGCAATTTCGATGCTGGCCATACAGGCCCAGCTCAAATGCAGCGGTTTGATGCGCTCCATCAGTTCAAATGCATAGCGCTTGTTGACGGTAAGGTTGTCGTCTACGAAAAATACTTTCTTTACCGGCAGGCTCTTTAATTCGTCCACCACGTTGTCAAGATCACGGTAACGCATCTTGCGGCCGAAAAGTTCGGTCACCAGACAGAATTCGCAGTGGTACGGACACCCCCGTGAAATTTGCACCCCCACCTGAAAGAAGTATTCCCGCGGTACCAGATCCCAGCGTGGCGGCGGCGACTGGCGGTAGTCGCAGAAGCCTTCGCGTTTATAGATGGGCTGTAAGGCGCCACGTGCAAAATCATTCAGACTCTGCGGCCAAAGTTCCTCCGCTTCTCCAACCACTATGCTGCTGCAATGTTGCAGCGCTTCGTCCGGACAAAAAGAAACATGCGGACCGCCAATAATCACCGGAATGCCCAGCGAGCGGTAATGATCGGCCAGTTCGTAACTGCGGCCTGCCGTGCTGGCCAGCGCCGACAGGGCAACAATATCCGGCAGCACGGAATCATCCAGCGGATGGGTTTCTTCATCTATAATGCGGATGTCAAAATCGTCTGGTACCAGTGCCGCTATCATCGGCAGCGCCAGGGGCAGCATGAACTTCCGCACCCCTATCATGTGGCTGAGTTCCGTTTGGGCGTAGTAATTCACATACTTCTGCCGCGGATTGATCAGAAATAACAAGAACTTCTTATCTTGTTTTTTTTGTTGCATCATCTAAACAACCCAGGTAGTGATAATCTTTTAATTTTTTACTTGATGATTTTGTCCAGTATCGGCTTTCCGCCAAGCTTATGTAACAACACATTCATCATCTTTAAACGGATGTAGTCTTCCGTAACGAAACGGTAACCATCCTGTGTCCCGTGAAAAGCACCGGCACCACTGTCCTTAAGCAAGTACCAGTTCATGGTGCTTGTGGGGTAATAGCCGATTAACAACATGCAGTGATCATCGGTGGTACTTTCGTTCGAAAGTCGCATCTGCCGGGCATTTTCATCGATATACTCCGAAGGGATATCGAAGCTTGGCACCACGAAGCACTGCGTTGACTGGTCAAAGCCCGCTTCGGACACATCGCCGCAAAGGCAAAGGCTGTATCCGTTCTGAACGGCATAACGGATCAATACTATAAAATCATCCAGCGAAATATTGTAGTAATCCGCCGAATGCCACCAGTTATCAGCCTCCACCAGTTCGCTCTTCTGATTGAAAGGGGCCGACAGGGTTGACATGAAACTGAAGTAATCGCGGGGCTGAAGTCCGCAATAGTTCAGGAATTCTGCCGGCGTGTAGGAGGTGCCGTCGTACAAAAATGTTGTAGGCGGAGTTCCCATGTGTTGATGGAGAATAGCTTTGATTTGGGTAAGCACCGTCTGCTCATCCCAGGCATTGCGGGATTTTACATCCTCAAGGTAGCGCTCCATCTCGGCTTCCATAGTTTCGTGATCGTGGACCTTTTGCCCGGGCAACATCCCGCTGTAGGCAGCCGTGGGCATGCAACCATACTTTTCGTATATTCTGACGATGGCGTTGGATTCAGAACCTTCGGCAAAATAGGTTTTACCGCGCGTGCGCACAAAATCGGCGGCACGCTCGATGTATTCCCAATACACCGTGTACATTTCCGAAAGATTTATGGTTTTCTTTGATAAGCGGAATATTTCCGATTCCATTAGCGCTGTGGCACCAAAACTCCAGCAGGTGCCGGTGTTGCCTTGCGATACGGCCGGCTGATGATAGGTGTAGCTGTACAAGGCCGTATCGTTTGGAAGTTTCTGGGCCTGTAGCACCGGTATATATAGCAGAATGGCAAGGCTGAGCAGAATATTTTTCATGTTGTCGGGTGGGGATATTTATGCAATGATACAAAAATCAAGGGAAACCATAGGCTTCTTCCCTGCGATTTTTTACCTTCGTGCAAATTTTAAGGCTATGAAATTCAAACCCGGAGATAAGGTCAAGTTTCTGAACGAAAAAGGCGGGGGCATTGTCACCCGCATCATCGATAGTGCTATGGTGGAGGTGGCTATCGAAGAAGGATTTGATGTGCCGGTAAAAATTTCCGACATCATTCTGGTGGATGCTTCAGATGCCAGCAGCCGCTTATTTAATGTTGAGTACAAGATAGACCGGCCGTCACCCCTGGAAACCATAACGGAACGACCTGCTGAAAGTAGTGAGTCTCCTGTCTTTCTGGCGCTTGATCAGGCCGAGGGAATCTACATGGCCGTTAAACCACACGATCAGAAATTGCTGATTGCTGGCTATGTGGATGTTATCCTGATCAATCATACCGGGATGGATGTGTTGTACAACCTCTACAAACGTTCGGGCAGTAGTTATGAAGCCGCCGATTACGGTAGCATCGGGCCGCGCTCAACGGCCCTGGTCGATACCTGCGACCGCGCTTCGCTGGAGGACTTGATGGACGGCGTTCTTCAACTGATGTTTCACGCCGGCAGCGTAACGGATGTGCCCAAACCCCTCGATATTCCCTACAAAGTGAAATCTTCCCGCCTGGTAAGTGAGGGCCAGTACATCAAGACCTCCTTTATGGCCGGGCGTATCCTTACGTTGCAGCTGCATCAGCTGAGCACAGGGGAAACAAAGACGTTGAAAAAACCATTGGTGGTAAAGTCCGCTGCCGATCATACTTTGATTGAGAAACATAAAGTGGCCGACGGATTTGCGGAAGTGGATCTGCACATTGAAAAGCTTGTGGAGGACCTCAAATCCCTGCATCCCGGGCATACAATGACCGTGCAGTTGGATTATTTAAAACGTAGCCTGGAAAGTGCTATCGCGGCGAATTATGAGCGGGTGGTCTTCATTCACGGTGTGGGCGCTGGTGTTCTGAAAATAGAAATCCGAAAAATCCTCGATGCGTATGATTTTCTGGAGTACTTCGATGCCTCTATCGCCAAATATGGCATCGGCGCAACCGAAGTGCTAATCCATAAAAAGCGTTGATGTAATGGTGCAGCGATTCGATGGCTTGTTCAGGGGCCGCACCGGATGGATGGGTCTGTTTTTTATCTTTTTGTTCCGTCTGGCCTTTGGGTTAACATCAGAGTTTTGGTTTGAAGACGAATTGCAGGTTTACCTGATTGGACTGAAATTCTATACCGGCGGACATCTTCCTGATTTCGGCCCGGATGTCGTTTATACCGCCACCCAGATTCCGGGTTCACTGCAGGGACTGCTCGTGGCGCTGCCCTGGTGGCTGTGGCCGGCTCCGGAAGCGCCCTACATCCTGCTGAACCTGTTGAGTACGGCCGGACTGGCCTTGCTGGCCTGGTATATTACAAAGCGGATCCCCGCTTTACCGGTCGCACTGACCTGGCTGTGGATCATGACCTGTCCCTGGGCCCTGGCGTATTCCACCCACGTCGTGAATCCTTCCTACGTGCTGCCGGCCGCCTGTGTATTCTTTGTAGCTTTCCTGGAAAGCCTGCCCGGCCTGCGCCTTGGCCTGATCCGACAGCGAATCGCTTTTCTGTTGATGGGGGGGGGCCTGATGTGGATTTTTCAGCTTCACCTGAGCTGGGTGCTGCTGATGCCCTTTATCGCCTATGCTTTTATCGTGGCCTGTCGAAAGGGCTGGCGTGAAGTGCTTATCCTGGGCGGCATGTGGACGGCCGGTGCCGGCTTGAGCAGCCTCACCTTGCTTCCGCTGCTGCTGGAGCATGGACTGAAAGCGGGTTTGCTGCAGGCCGGTGGCAATGTCGTGGTAAACTGGTCCAACGCCGGCCAGATCGTAACCCTGCTCAGCCGGATGCTTTCGCTGGTCAGTTTTGAACTCGCCCGCTTTATGGGGACCAATTCCCAAGAGCGCGGTCTCTTTTTTATGCACTACCTTTGGCTTTCCCCTGTCATCGTTTTTATCGGACTCGTCGGGTTGCTGCAACCCGTCTGGCTTATCGTGGCAGCCTTTCTGAAGAAAATGCCGCGCGATTTTAAACAGCTTCGCTGGATCGTACTGGGCATTTTTGTGTTTACCTGGATTAGTTTTTTCTTTTCCGTGAAGGGCCCCTCATCCCATACCTTTTATTTGCTGTTTCCGCTGCTGATGATCTATGCCTTCTATGCCTGGAAGCCCCTGCTCGTTAAGAAGACCGGACGGGTCCTGGCCTACGCCCTTGTATTCAGCGGTCTGCTTTTTCATTCGGTGCTGATGGCCGATAACTTCACGAAAAAATCCATGTACCGCGATCGCGAAAAAGTGGTGCGCGCGTTGGAAAATATGGATTACCGTGTGCTTGGTGAGCGACGGCCGTACGACCGGAATGAATAAAAAAAAAGCTGTCTCGGGAAGAGACAGCTTTCAGAACGTTCAATATTCGATTACTTCATTTTCTTAACCGTGGAAACGATGTAGGCACCGGTAATATTTCCAGTGCTTAAGTATGCGTAGGTGATGCGGGCACCAAGGTCGAAAGTTTCAGAGCCTTTCATGTAGGTGCAGGTAACTTCTGCAAGCGGTGTGTTACTGCCGGTTTCGGTGAAAACCAGAACGGCATCAATGAAAGCATCTTTTTGTGCGTACGAAATACCAGTGTATACGCCCGGTTCAAATTTTGTGGTTTTCACGGTGAGGGTGTACTTGGCCGAGGTTTTGTCTTTTCCTGCCGTGATACCAAGTTTGCTGATGCGCTTCACAAATGTTTTCAAAAAGGCCGGTTCGTAGCGGTTCGGACGATCTTCGTTCCATTTTTTCTTCCAGGGTTCTCCGCTACCGGCTTTGGCTTTTTCAAGCTCGGCCTGGCGCTTAATGATATAATCGGCCTCTTCCATTTCCCCAACTTTCATGGTTTGGTAATCAAAAACGATATTCAACTCCGTGGCACCTTTAAGGAAAGCGAGATCTCCGCTGGTCAGTTTTACCTTGTTGGCAAAAAACTGGGCAGAGGCGGTCATGGAAAGCAACATGATGGCAGCGGTGAGGGCAAGGCTAAGTCTTTTCATATTAGAATGAGTTTAGTTTGTTAATGAAATGAAAATGCAAATGTACAAATAAACCTTATCGATATTCATGTGGATGTAAAAAAAATCTGCATCAATTTCCTTTCCGCAGTTTCAAAAAAAAAGAGGCTGCCAGGAAAGGCAGCCTCTGGGGAATAGTTCGTGCGAAATTATTTTTTCTTTATTGCAGCCCAGACTTTCTCTTCCGCAACTTTTTTGGTGCAGAAGAACCAGTCGTGACAGGTCACCCCTTCTTCTTTGCTGTCCATCCTCTCTTTCGCCACACCGCAGGAACCTGCCGTGGGAACAATCACGTCATCACCGGGGCGCCAATCGGCCGGCGTGGCCACTCCAAGGCTGTCGGCAGCCTGCAAGGCAACCACTACGCGGTAAAGTTCATCAAAGTTACGGCCCAGACTCAGCGGATAATAAATCATGGCGCGGATCATACCTTTGGGATCAATGAAAAAGACCGCGCGGACAGCTTTGGTATTGCTTTCCCCGGGCTGTATCATTCCGTATTTTTTGGCCACTTCCATGCTGATATCCTCAATGAGCGGGAATTTGACTTCCACGTCCTTCATGCCTTTATATTGAATTTTTTCCTTGATGGTCCGCAGCCATGCAATGTGACTGTACAGGCCATCCACCGATAGACCCACCAGTTTTGTATTCACGTCCGCAAACTTATTCTCCATGCTGGCAAAGGTCATAAACTCAGAGGTACAAACCGGTGTAAAATCGGCCGGGTGACTGAATAAAATGACCCATTGACCCTTATAATCCTGGGGAAAATTCATGTTTCCCTGCGTGGTTACAGCCTTGAATTCAGGCGCCATATCCCCGATACGGGGCATTGAAACTACATTCTGGTTTTCCATAATTATGTTTTTTTAATTTTGTTATTTATCTACTTTATATTTATTAGCACTTTTTCTCGCAACGAGTGCTGATTCCAAACGGCAGGTAGAGCGGGCAACGGCCTGCAATGGCGGTAAGGGTGAAGACGCCGGCCACAACAAGCAGTACGATGCCAAGGGTGCCGCTGATGATTTGCATACAGAACAGGATAACTACAGTAACCGACAGCAAGATACGAAGAATTCTATCGGTCCAACCCATATTAGTTTTCATTTTGTTTAGATTTTTTAGTTTTTGATAAAAAGGTATCGCCCAGCAGATAGCCCATCAGGGCTCCCCATAACATGCTCATCCAGGGATTGGAGGTTAGGGGGCAGGAGCCTGAACTGCAGCCAATATAGTGATAGTAAAGGTATCCGCCGCTCATTCCGAGAGCGACCCCGATCAGGATCGGATAGTGCGTGCGGAGCTTTTGCTGCATCCAGGCTTTGATTGCGGGTTTGGTACGATCGTTCGTTTCCATTATTGCGTTGCTTCGTTAAGAAGTACATCGTTAATGATTTGTTCGAATGAAGGCTTGGGTAAAGCACCCATCGACATTTGTGGCTGTCCGGTTTTGGGGACGAATAATATGGAGGGAATACTCCGGATGCCGAAAACAGCCGCCAGTTCTTGTTCTTTTTCAGTGTCGATTTTATAGATATCAACCTTGCCCTTGTATTCGCCCGAGAGTTCTTCCAGCACCGGGGCTACCATCCGGCAGGGTCCGCACCAGTCAGCATAGAAGTCAATGATGCAGGGTTTGTCGCCCTCAAATTTCCAGTCCTTGTTGGTTTCGTAATCGAAAACTTTCTGTTTGAATGTTTCTGCGGTTAAGTGTTCCATGTTGAATTTAATTATTGTTGTTTATGATTATTGAGTTTGTACTCCGGGAAATCCTATTTTTTTGTTTTACGATCGGTCCTTTTCAAGGATTGGGCCAAACATTGTAATAATAAGAAAAACAGTATTATAGGTTCGTATTTGCAAAATTAGTTGTGTTAATGTGCGTAATGATGTATTAACTGTAATCTTAATTGTATTAACTTTGCATTACTTTTATTAATTTCATTTTTATGACAACAAGCGAAGCAATGGCAGCGGTGAAAGAGGCTCCGGTGGGCGTAGTGCTCGCCAACATGGCGCTCAGCATTACCTTTTGTAACCCGGAGGTGGAGCGGCTTAGCGGCCTTGCTTCCGAGGCCTTACTGGGAAAAAAAGTAAGCCGGCTGAAATTTTTTGATGTCCGGCACGCCTCCAAAGAACCCATGGATTTTCGCTCTTGCTTCAGCGGGCGGCAGACGAAGATTGCCAAAACCGCCTTCCTGGAAAGTGCCGATGGAACTCAAACCCTCGTGTTGCTGAATGCGAAGTTTGTTACGGTGGGAAAGGTGGCTATGTTGATGTTGGTGATGACGGATCTTTCGCGCGAGATTGCCTGCAGTACCGTGGCAACGGTCCCATTGATCATCAGTGATAAAGAAGCCTTGCGCAAAATTGTCGGGCGCGACGAATCCATCCTGGAACTCTATCGCCTGATTGAACTGGCGGCCGAATCCATGGCCAATGTCAGCATTACCGGCGAAAGCGGCACCGGAAAAGAATTGGTGGCCAATGCCATTCACCTGTTGTCGCCCCGCAAAAGCAAGCCCTTTATTAAAGTTAACTGCTCTGCCTTGCCCGAAACGCTGCTGGAAAGTGAACTGTTTGGCCACGTGAAAGGTTCGTTTACCGGGGCCTATCAGGATAAAATCGGAAAATTTGAGGCGGCTGGTGGAGGTACGGTCTTTCTGGATGAGATCGGTGAAATCAGCCCGATGATCCAGGTTAAGCTACTGCGCGTGATCCAGGAAAAAACCATCGAGCGGGTGGGGGACAACAAGCCCGTGAAAGTGGATATGCGCATCATCACCGCCACCAACCGCAACCTGCGGGAAATGGTGAAGAACGGGCAGTTCCGTGAGGACTTGTTTTACCGGCTCAATGTTTTTCCGGTGAGCACCACGCCTCTGCGAAATCGTATGAAAGACGTTCCCTTACTGATCGACCATTTTGTCCGGAAATTCAACCAGGCCACAGGTAAGCATATTCACGGCCTGACCGAAAATGCCTACCGTATTATGCTCGACTATTGCTGGCCCGGGAATGTACGTGAACTTGAAAACGCGATTGAATACGCCTTCGTGGTCTGCAATAAAAAGATGATTGATCTGGTTGACCTTCCGCAGGATCTGCGCATGGTGCCGCTGCGCCAGGAATTGTGCCGGAACCTCAGCCAGCCCGCATCCACCGCGGCGGTGCATCAACCTCCCGATCGTGTTCCAACCGACACAGCGCTGAACTTCAACCGCTATACCTTTCGTTTGCTCAGCGCGGAGCAGATTCAGGCGGCGCTGGACCAACATCATTACAGCCGGAAAGAGACCGCAAAATATTTTGGCGTTAGCACCGTTGCTTTGTGGCGCCGTATGAAAAAACTCGGGCTTCTGGAGTGAAACGAAGGCCGAATGCTTGGATGGCGGACACCTAGGATAATTTTCTTACTTTTGTATAAACTACTTTTAACACGAACCCTATTCCATGACAATTAAGAAAAACATCGCCGTGAGCGAAACCGGTTTTCTATTTGATCCTTCCTCTGGCGACTCTTATTCTCTTAATGCGCCCGGACTTGAGATCCTTCAACTGATCCGTGATGGGCGCAATCCGTCGGAAATCGCCCAGGCTATGACGGAAAAATACGATGTCGAAGCCAATGTTTTCGAACAGTATTATCTGGATTTTGTGGCCCAGTTAAAACATTATCAAATCCTGGGCGACCATGCCGAAAACTAAAGTGACCCTGTTGGTTTCCGGTCTGAACAATATCGACAGCCCGGGACCGGGCGTTCCGGTAATCCGGGCCCTGCGCGATTCGTCTCTGCTTGAGCCGCGTATTATTGGTCTTGCCTACGAGAATCTTGAACCTGGTGCCTACCTGCATGATCTGGTTGACCGTACCTACAAAGTGCCCTATCCTTCGGAAGGAACCGAAATTATCATGGACCGCATACGCTACATCCAGGAACGGGAACAGGCCGATGTACTCATCCCGAATTTCGACAGTGAGTTGTTCGCGTTCATGAAATCATCGGAGACGCTTAGCGCGATGGGCATTCACACCTTCCTGCCCACGCTGAAACAATTTGATGAACGCCACAAATCAAACCTTCCGGAGTTTGGAAAAAAATACGGTGTGAAAGTACCGTTCAGCAAGGCCATCACCAGCGTGAATGACCTGAATACCTTAAAGGAAGATTTTGATTATCCGCTGATGGTAAAGGGCAAGTTTTACGATGCCTACATCGCGCGGGATGTGCAACAAGCACAAATGTATTTTCATAAAATCACCGCCAAATGGGGATTGCCGGTCATCATTCAGGAATTTGTTACCGGAACGGAAGTGAACGTGGTGGCCCTGGGCGATGGCAGCGGCCGTATGGTGGGCGCTGTCCCCATGCGAAAACAATACATCACCGACAAAGGAAAAGCCTGGGGTGGAATCACCCTGGATGATCCCGCGATGCTGGATTTGGCTCGCTCGGTGATTCAACAAACCCGCTGGCGCGGCGGTATGGAGCTCGAATTGATCCGCACGCCGGATAATGAGCTCTGGCTGATTGAAATCAATCCCCGCCTGCCTGCCTGGGTGTATCTGGCCGTGGGCGCTGGTCAGAACCTCCCCGAAGCCCTCGTCCTGCTGGCGCTTGGGAAGGATGTGCCTTCTTATACAACCTACGATATCGGCAAAATGTTTATCCGCTATTCCTGGGATTTGATCGCGGACCTTACTGACTTTGAAAAACTGGCTACCCGCGGGGAACTCTGACCCACGGCCCATCTTACTTCATCACTATGGAAAAATTACCTTTTGAACGCCCCCTGATCCAGAAAATTAACGCCGGGATGCCGGCTAAATTTGGGATCCGCCGCAATCCCGAGCCCATCACCAGCCTGGATGGCGTTCCGGTTGAACGCCTGCTGGCGGATTACGGTCACCCTGTTTTTGTGTATTCCGAACGCACCATCCGGAAAACATACCGCGATGCCTACCGGGCCTTCTCAACACGCTATCCGCGCGTTCAGTTTGCATGGTCATACAAAACCAATTACCTGAACGCTATCTGCAATATCTTTCATCAGGAAGGATCCTGGGCCGAAGTTGTTTCCGGTTTCGAATACGCCAAAGCCCTTGCGAACGGTGTTCCGGGAAACCGCATTATTTTTAACGGCCCCTCCAAGTCGGCCGATGATCTTTTGCGGGCCATCGAGATGGATTCCCTCATCCACATCGATCATTTTGACGAATTGTATCAACTGCTGG
Organism: uncultured Bacteroidales bacterium; assembly: GCA_964585485.1. Lineage (GTDB taxonomy): Bacteria > Bacteroidota > Bacteroidia > Bacteroidales > CAIWKO01 > CALGYY01. The sequence continues at coordinate 1,156 of CAZPDS010000030.1, read as the reverse complement.
CCTTAAGCGAACAGGCCGTTAAGAAGCCCCGGGTGGCGGTGCGCATCAACATGGATACCGGTATTTTTCCGGCCTGGGATCGTTTCGGTTTTAACTACGAAAACGGCGAAGCCTGGGATGCTCTCAACCGTATCATGATGCACGGCAAACTTGATTTGGTCGGATTGCACACCCACATCGGTACCTACATCATGAGCACAGAGCCCTACAGGGTGGCGGCATCCAAACTTGCAGCCCTCATGGTTAGCCTGGAACGTAAACATCAGCACCGGATCCGCTACATTGATATGGGCGGCGGATTCGCCTCGAAAAACACCCTGAAAGGCGCCTACTATGCGGCCAGCGATACGACACCTTCTTTTGATGACTACGCGGAGGCGATTACCAGCGCAATCATGACGTCGGAAATCAAACCGGATCAGCTTCCTTTGCTCATTCTGGAAACCGGACGGGCCCTGATTGATGATGCGGGAAACCTCGCCGGACGCGTTATTGCAAACAAACGCCTGGCCGATGGCCGCCGCTCTACCATTCTGGACGCCGGCGTTAATATGCTGTTTACCTCTTTCTGGTACGACCATGATATCCGGCCCGCTCAACAGGTGTCCGAAAACATGGAAGATACAACCTTGTACGGCCCCCTCTGCATGAACATCGACGTGGTGCGCGCCAGCCTTCAGTTTCCCCTGCTCAAAAAAGGCGACGCCTATGTGATCAGCAAGGTAGGCGCCTACAACAACACACAATGGATGCAGTTTATTACGTTCCGCCCGGCCATTGTGCTGATTGATGAATCCGGTCAGCCCCGGCTAATCCGACGTTCAGAAGTTCTTGACGATATTAACCGAAATGAACAATTGCCGGATCATCTGAAAAATTTCGAAGTATAAGCATGAAGAAACATTATTGGTTACTTCAAAGTGTGCTGAACAGCTATTCGCAGGTGTTTTTTTCTACACATGTGGTGTTTGCATTGATCATCTTTGTTGTTACATTTTTTGATCTCTATACCGGCCTCTTTGGGCTGCTGTCGGTCCTGGTGACCACTGTTGCAGCGGCCTGGATCGGCTTCGACCGTGAAAAAATCCGGCAGGGATACTACGGATTTAATGCGCTCCTTATGGGACTCGGACTTGGAGTGTACTATAATCCGGGG
>CAZPDS010000029.1:0-30050 GCA_964585485.1 uncultured Bacteroidales bacterium | reverse complement strand
CAGCCTCTTTTTTTTTAAACTTAATCACCGCTTACCGGCCGGTGTTTCTTTCGCATCCGCATATTCAGTAACTCGACCAGCAGGGAGAAAATCACGGCAAAGTAAATATATCCCTTGGGCACTTCATAATGCAAGGCCTCAACCACCAGCATAAAGCCAATCAGAATCAAGAAAGATAAGGCGAGAATTTGGAGGGTGGGGTTTTTATTGATAAAGCGGCTGATGGAACCCGAGAAAGCCATCATAATTCCCAGTGAAATCAACACGGCAATAATCATCAAAACAACCTCCTTGGTCATCCCAATAGCCGTTAGAATAGAATCGAAAGAGAAAATAATATCCAAAAGGATGATTTGCATAATGGCCATGGATACCCCTTTCGACTTCATCACTTTTTGTCCGTGCTCTTTCGCTTCTACTTTCTCGTGAATTTCGGTGGTACTCTTGGCCAGCAGGAATAGCCCCCCTGCGAACAAGATCATATCGCGAATGCTAACCTCATGGAAAATGCCCCAAATATCAATAGTGAACACGGTGCTTTTCAGGCCAATGATGTAAGAAATACCTAATAGAAGGACGATGCGGAAGGCCATCGCGAGAATGAGTCCGATGTTGCGTGCCACACGTTGCTTATCGTGGGGCAGTTTGCCGGTGACCAGGGAGATAAAGATAATATTATCGATCCCCAGAACGACTTCCAGAAAGGTGAGCGTAAGAATGGCAATCCAGGTTTCAGCATGAAGAAAAAGGTCCATGTGTAAGAAAGAGATTTAGGTTATTGGTTATTTTACCATCGGTGAGGCGTAGGGGGTTCGGTTCAGGATGGAGCGTCCGAGCGTAACTTCGTCGGCATATTCAAGGTCATCACCAAAAGAAATTCCGCGTGCGATAACTGACATTTCCACACCAAAACGGCTGAACTTTTTATAGAGATAAAAACCCGTGGTATCGCCTTCAATGGTCGCGGGCAGGGCGAATATCAATTCACGGATACCGCCTTCTTCGAGGCGTTTTTGCAAGGCTTCAATGTGTAAGTCTTCCACACGAACGCCATCGATGGGTGAAATAATACCTCCCAAAATATGATACACCCCATTAAACTGACGGGTATTTTCAATGGCCATCACATCCCTCACATCCTCCACCACGCAAATCAGTGCATGATCCCGCCGGCGGTCTGAACAAATTTCACAGCAATCATTATCGGAAATATTATGGCAATGATGGCAATATTTAATTTCGGTGCGAAGGCGGATGAGCGCATTTCCCAAAGCCTCGGCACGCTGGGGTTCCTGCTGCAACACGTGCAGAATCAGGCGAACCGCCGTTTTCCGTCCAATGCCCGGGAGTCGTGAAAGTTCATTCACGGCAGTTTCAAATAATTGAGAGGGGTACTGCGCCACGTTGAAAACTTTATACTTATTTATTGGAAATTGATGCTACTTTTGTCCTGCAAAATTACGGAAAAATCAGGCTTTTTTTCTGATTGGCCGGAGATTTATTAACACAGCCCATACCGCCTTGACACCAACGCTCATCCTCACCTGCTTTTTGTTATACACCGTATTACTTTTCGTAGTAACCTGGTTCACTGCCCGCAAAGCCACCAGTCGTGCGTTCTTCATCGGCAACAAGAATTCGCCCTGGTTTGTGGTGGCCTATGGCATGATCGGCGCTTCACTCTCCGGTGTAACATTCATGTCGGTGCCTGGCAACGTCGGCAGCACACAATTCACTTACATGATGCTGGTCGCCGGATTCTTTTTTGGATATCTGGTCATTGCAACGGTTCTCATGCCCCTGTATTACCGGCTCAACCTTACCTCCATCTATTCCTACCTTGATCAGCGCTTTGGCTTCTGGTCCTACAAAACCGGGTCTTTTTTCTTTATCCTTTCCCGCACCATCGGGGCTTCGTTCCGCATGTTCCTCGTGATAAACGTATTGCACATCTTCGTATTTCAGCAGTGGGGCCTCCCCTTCTGGGTTTCAGTCAGCATCTTTATTCTGCTGATTATTCTGTATACGTTCAAAGGCGGCATAAAAACCATCATCTGGACAGACACCCTGCAAACAACCTTCATGTTACTCGCGGTCATCCTGACCCTCTACCTGATCATTAAAGGGATGGACATCAGTCTTTCGCAACTTGTGACTCAGGTCTTCAACAGCGACTACAGCGAAGTCATTGTTAGCGACTGGACCGCCCGGAACCACTGGCTTAAACAGTTTTTTGCCGGCATGTTTATCTGCATTGTGATGACGGGGCTTGATCAGGAAATGATGCAGAAAAATTTGAGCTGTCGCAACTTAAAGGATGCGCAGAAAAACATGATTACCTTCAGCCTGATTTTGATTTTGGTGAATTTCATTTTTTTGTTTCTGGGCGCAACGCTCTTCACTTACGCCCATGCTGAAGGCATCGCGATACCGGCACACACCGATGACCTTTTCCCCACCCTGGCCATTCAATACCTGGGGCCGCTGGCGGGTTTGGTGTTTATCATCGGCCTGATTTCGGCGGCTTATCCCAGCGCAGACGGTGCTCTTACCTCGCTGACCACTGTGTTCTGTATCGATTTTTTGCGCTTGCCTGAAAAATCCAACATTCCTGAAAAGAGAAAACAAAACATACGTTACCTTGTTCACATCGGTTTTGCACTACTGTTGCTGGCGGTCATCATCATCTTCAGCATCATTAATGACCAGGCGGTTATCGATAAATTGTACACCGTAGCGGGCTACACCTACGGGCCACTCCTGGGATTATATGCTTTCGGCCTTTTTACGAAAGAACAAGTGACCGACAAGTGGGTGCCCGTGGTCGCCGTGGTTTCTCCCATTCTGTGTTACTTCCTGAGTGATTATTCCACGCTTCTGTTTAATGGTTATAAATTCGGGTTTGAACTGCTTATTCTGAACGGCATGATCACCTTTGCCGGGCTCTGGCTGATCCGGAAAAGGACAATGGTAACAGATTTATAATTTTTATACCTTTACTCTTCGAAATTGCCCAACAAATTCTGTCTGTTTACAAACCTTCCGATATGCACTTCTTACGCTTTTTGCTGGCACTGATTTTCTGCGGCCTGGCCGCCATGGCTCCCGCCCAGAAGGACAGCACCGAAAAGGATCCCACGGGTCTGGTTAAATGGATGTCGCTGGCTGAAGCGGAAGCCGCGGTAGCAAAGCAAGCCAAACCCGTAATTGTGGACGTTTACACGGATTGGTGCGGATGGTGCAAGCACATGATGCGAACCACCTTTTCTGAACCCGCCATCGCCAATTACATCAACACCAACTTCTACCCGGTCCGGCTGAATGCCGAAAGCAAAGACACTATGGTCTTCCTGGGCGAAAAGTACGTGAATGCCAGCAGCGGAAGTCGTCCGCCCCACGAACTCGCCATCAAATTGCTGCAAGGCAAACTCAGCTACCCCACCCTTTTGTTCATGAGCAACAATTTTCAGTATAAGCTTATCGTTCCAGGCTTCCAGAGCGCAACAGATCTTGAGCCCTTTCTGGTGTACATGGTGGAATATGTTTTTAACACCAGCAGCATCGAAGCTTTTCAGACGGCCTACAAGCGATTTCAGCATCCCGACAGCACTTATTTGGATCAATCGGAGCTGAAATGGATTTCTGTGAAGGACTATCTGAACCAGCCTTCAGGAACCGGCAAAAAAGCGCTGATGTTCATCAGTACGCCCTGGTGCAACAGCGGGCGCGCCTTCAGGGAAGGCATATTACGCGATTCCGCTGTAGTACGGCAAATCAGCACCTATTTCACCCCGGTATACTTTGATGCTGAAAGCAAAGACACCCTGATTTTCAACAACGCTCCTTTCAACAATGCAGGAACGTATGGACCTATCCACAGTCTGGCCGTGCATCTGTGCAACAACCGGCTCATTCTTCCGAGCATGGTATTTCTGAACAGCAAGGGTGAGGTAATCTCCTCTGTGCCCCAATTCAGAACACTTTCCGACATGCACTGGATCCTGGATTATTTTGGCCGGGACAAGTACCTGGAAATGGGCTGGGATGATTACATCAAGGAAGTCAGTAAGACCCTGGAGAAAAAACCGGAATAGCGATCAATCCGCAAGCCTCACATCGGCCGGCCCGGCACGCGAAATCCGACCCCTTGCGTTTTAGACGCATCCGGCATTGTAAATTCCTTGACATCCGCCATGGTGATTGTTTCCATCATTTCCTGCGTTCGCTGTTCACGTGTAAGTTCAGCCATACGTAACTGTTGATTACGGGCGCATTCTTCCGCCAGGTTTCGCACACTACGGGCATTCCCAAAATAGCGGTCGCGCTGCTGATGCAGGGCTGAAAGATAATGATAAAGATATTCCGCTGATGCCGTATCCGGTTTCAGGTTCTCGGCAGCAAGCATTCCCAGCAAAATCTCATAGAGCTCCGTCGCTGAAAAATCCTCAAAATGATAGAATTTATCAAAGCGTGACTTCAGTCCGGGGTTTGATTCCAGAAAAATCCGCATATTATCCGTATATCCGGCCACGATCACCGCCATCTCGCCACGGAGATCCTCCATGTTTTTCAGCAGCACCTCGATGGCTTCCTTTCCGAAATCACTTCCTCCGCCTTCTGCCAGTGCGTAAGCTTCATCAATAAAGAGCACCCCGCCCCGGGCACGATCGAGCATTTCTTTGGTTTTTATCGCGGTTTGCCCGACAAAACCGGCCACCAGACTCTCGCGATCACATTCCACTACATGACCCCGTTCGAGGAATCCAAGGGCTTTATAGATCCTTCCCATGATACGCGCTACGGTTGTCTTGCCGGTGCCCGGATTACCCGTGAAGACACTGTGGAGCGAAAATTTATTCAGCAATTCCTTCCCGGTTTCACGGTAGTAGCGAACCAGTTTCACCATATCGCCAACTTCCTGCTTAATATTGGTCATTCCGCTCAGGGCCTTGAGTTCGTGCAGGCAGGCGCTCAGCAACTCCTCATCAATTTTGAGATCCGGGCGTTTTTTACGACTGCCCGCCAGAATATCCTGAACATCTTCCAGAACGATGGTACTTAATGCTTCGGAAGTGAGTTCTGCCACGTTCGCAGATTTCATCAATCGAAGACCCAGGTTCATCTTTCCTTCATCCACCAGCGATAAGGCATAACGTGCATTTCCGAAAGAACGATCACGGTTACGGAAAGCCTCGGTTAGTGCTTTTCTGACGAAATCCTCCGCTTCCGCGGAAAATTTTACATCACGTTTTGCGCAGGCCGAATTGGCAATTGCCATCAACTCTTCCGGCAGGTAATCTTCAAAGTGGAAATAGTAATTAAATCTTGATTTAAGTCCCGGATTGCTATCGATGAAATGTTGCATTTCCTTGGGATATCCGGCCACCATAATAGCAATATCGCCCGGGCCGTCCGACATTTCCTTAATGATCATTTCCAGCACTTCGCGTCCGAAATCCTTCTCGTCATCCCCTTGCCGCGCCAGGGAATAAGCTTCATCAATAAACAAGATTCCACCCCGTGCATCATTAATAATTTTCTCCACTTTAGGTGCGGTTTGCCCGATGTAAGGCGCCACCAGGTCCGCTCGATCCACTTCAAGCACATGACCTTTGGACAGCAGGCCCATTTTTTGGTAAATCTTTCCCAACAGATTCACAACGGTGGTTTTGCCCGTTCCCGGATTGCCGGTGAACACAGCATGCAGTGCAATTTTATCGGTTTCTTTAAATCCTTTCTCTTTGCGCAATTTAAGAAAATCGATATACTTAATATGCTCCCTGACTTTCTCCTTCACTTCCGTAAGGCCAATCAGGTCGTCCAGATTTTTCAACACATCGTCGATGGTTTCCGTGGCCGGGGAGGGCTGTTCTGCCTCCGCTACAGCCGGGCCTGTAAACAGCTGAGTACTGCTGTGTGGGCGGGATTCTCCGTACACAAATTCATTCCCCACTTCGAAGGGAACAAGGGCGACGAGTGTATCCATAAAAACGACCTCAACCGTGTAATGATCATCCTTCCAACCGCCCACGGTGGTACTGCCCCACCCCTCGGTGACCTCACGCACCTGACCGGCCGAGGCCGGCGGAACGTAATCGACGGTGGTCAGGCTGGCCTTGGGCTGACCGGCATCATCAAAAAAATTCAGGCTGATTTCCGCATAGAAGTCCTTGTCCGTTTTTGTGCGATAGCTAAACTCGGCCCATACATAGGCCGTTTCATCGCGTTTAAATTTCGTCAGGTATTTGCGTTGGTCAAGGGGAATACGATCGAAACCACCTGCGAAGAGCCGGAGGGATTCAACATCGAAATAAGGATTATCGTTCAGCGATACCAGGCCCACATCCTCCACATGAAATTTCGTTTCCCCCACCACCACGCCATCGATGCTGGCTTCCCAACAATAATCACCACGCACCCAGAAAGTGCCCGGGGTGGGCGTACCCCAGCCATCGCGCACCACCACCACATTTTCCCCGAGCCCGATTTTCCGTTCGCTATCGAGTTTGCAGAGTTCCTTGCGCTCCCCGTTGGAACCGATAGAATAGGCTTTCAGCGTTATGACGGCCGACCATTCTTCTTCATCAAACTTCTTGTTGTAAAAGCTAAACTCAGCCGAAATATAGGCAGCTTCGGCTTTATCGAATACAGTCCGGTATTTTTTTGTCGCATTCTGCATCCATTCGTCCGATGAATAGATATTGATGCTTTTGAACTTGAGATTTGCGTGTATTTTTTCTGCACCCATGATCAGATCGTTTTCCAGGTATTTAAAAAAGGGAGGGTAAAGATACGAAACGGCCGGCAATAAAGTCAAGCTACGGAATGATGGTCACGGGAAGCGAAAGCTGGCGGCCATCGTTCAGCAGGACGCGAATAATGAACAAACCCGCCGGAACAGCCGGTAAATCTACGGAATAGCGATGGCTTCGGGTTTTTGTCAAGTGCAGTTCACCTACCTGAAGACCCTCTGCATTAATCAACATAGCCTCAAGCGGGTCTTCCCAGGAGGGTGGCAGGACAATTTCGGCACGGCGGCTGGCCGGATTCGGCACCACCCGCGGCAGATCCTTGCTAAGCGGCCGGAAGCCCGATGCGGAAAGAGCATCCCGTAAATCCAGCGAATACAGGCGACCGCCGCTCCCCAGCAAGTATTCATCCGTCAGATACACCAGGCTGTCGTCAACAAATACCACCGCCTCTTTTTGCGTATACGGCATGGTAAGAGTCAGGCTGCTGCCACTGAAAAAACGGCAGCCCGTGAACTGGGTAAAAATCTGCAAGCGGGTTTCCGACAACAAAGCCATAAAATGCCCCGTAGGGCTAATATCCGCCGAGGTAATCCACAAGGGTGTGCTCACACTATCGATCAGTTCTGCGGTGTAGGTTCCCGGCTGATCCGGAATGCGGTACATGCGGCACCAGGATGATGTACCACGGTTTTTGGAAAAAAGGTAGAGCGAATCGCGGTAGTGAAACATCGCTTCGCAATCGAAATTCATAGCGCCTGATGCAGGCGGAAACGCATATTGATCCGGGTATTGAAAGGCGATGATTCCAACTGGAACCGTATCGCCAGGCACATTTTCCGGATCCGGAAATTTATAGATGCGCAAATCACGACGATCGTTGTTATTGTTCCCCATGTCGCCCAGATAGAAGAAACCTGAATCATCACGGGTCATATCTTCGCAATCCACTACGCTGTCGAGCGCCAGGTACAAGGTTCTCAGCACCTGACCGCCGTTGTCTATCTGAAAAATCCGGGGCTCATCGCCGCTGTCATTATGCGTCCATAGGTTGTTCGCATGTACCGCTTCCAGTCCGGAGGACTCCTGCAGCGAATCGGGCAGCACAGCCAGTTGAACCGGGGTAACGGATTGCGCGTGGGCACGGAGTCCCATCACAAGCAGCAAAATATCCAGGGCCAATCGAATCATCGTATTCATAGTGCCGGGAATTTACCGGATGCACCGGAGCATGCGGTCTTTACCCTGCAAATCGGCGCGTAGTTTTACATCCAAAAATCCCTCATCAATCGCAAGTTTAATCATTTCCGTTCCCAGTGCTTCATTGATTTCAAAATAAACGGAACCTCCTGACAGCAGATGCGAGCGGGCATAGCGAAGAATAGTGCGGTAATACAATAATGGATCCTCATCGCGAACAAACAATGCCTGCGACGGTTCATACGCCAGCACGTTGGCTTTCATGTGGGCTTTTTCGCTTTCGCGCACGTAGGGCGGGTTGCTGACGATAATATCATATTGCTCCGGGCCCCATTGTTGCTTGTCCAGAATATCGGCCTGAATAAAATGCAGTTCTGTTTCATTTTGCTTCGCATTGTTGGAGGCCAATCTCAGGGCCTCCGCCGATACATCCAGGGCGGACAACAGGGCATCCGGAAGTTGCGAAGCCAGTGCCAGGGCAATGCAACCGCTTCCGGTTCCCACGTCCAATACCCGAAATTTTTTATCCTTCACATCACGGTAGTCATCAAGAATCCAGGCCACTAATTCCTCGGTCTCCGGTCGGGGAATCAGTACGCCAGGTTCGACCAGAATCTTCAGGTTGCAGAACCAGGTATATCCGGTAATATATTGCAGTGGCTTATAATTCAGAAGATCCTTTACGGCAAAATGCAGGTTCAGCATTTCCGATTCCGTTATCGAATCCTCCTCCCGCTGAAGGGCTTGCACCATAGACCATCCAAAGAAAGACTCCAGCAAGGCGAACCACATTGCACGAATTTCTTCCGGCTCATAATGTCCGGCCAGGTCCGACAGCATCTTGCGATAGCTTGCCTTCAGCGTATTGGATTCAGGCAACATAATAACGATCTGAAATTAAACCTAAACAAGACATACCTTTACGACAATGTCGAATATCGACTATTCCACATGCAATACCAAGCCTTTCAGATACTCCCCTTCGGGATGAAAAGCGCTCACCGGGTGATCGACGGGTTGAGTAAGCTGATGCATAATCCGGACATTGCGGCCGGCCAGGATAGCGGCGGAAATAACCGTTGATGTAAACAGCTTACGATCCACCACCTGGGAACAGCTAAAGGTAATGATAATGCCCCCCGGATTTACTTTACGGATGGCTTCGGCATTCAGTCGTTTGTAAGCCTGCAACGCATTGTGGCGGGCATCCTGATGCTTTGCAAAGGCGGGTGGATCCAGCACGATAATATCATAAGCTTCGTTCATCTTTTCGATGAAGCGCATAGCGTCCTCCGCATAAATTGTGTGAAGATCCGGATCAAAGCCGTTCAATTGCAGGTTTTCCCGGGTAAGTTCAACGGCTTTCGCTGAACTATCGACGGAGTGAACCAGGCTGGCGCCGCCCTTAAGCGCTGCCACCGAAAAGCCGCCGGTATAACAGTAAGTATTCAGCACCTTCTTGCCCGCCGACAGTTTCCCCAGCAGAAATCGGTTTTCGCGCTGATCAATGAAGAAGCCGGTTTTTTGTCCGGTTTCCCAGTCAACCAAATATTGGTTGCCGGATTCCAGCACACGGCCCTCCCCTTTTCCGCCCCACACATAGCCGTTGATGGCTCCTGTGTTCGCCTTTTTCGAAAGGGTCTCTGCGCTTTTGTCGTAAACACCCACCAGGGCATCGCCATAAATTTCTTTTAATGCAGCCACAATATCCAGGCGGGCATTGTACATACCCACTGTATGCGACTGAAGAACGGCTACGCCCTGATACCAATCGATAATGAGTCCGGGCAGGCCATCACCCTCGGCAAACACAAGCCGGTAGGTTGTTGTTGCCGGATCATCGGTAAGACCGCAGGTTTTGCGATACTCATAGGCCTTTCTGATTTTTTCGCGCAACACCTCCTGCGGGCTGGACTGCTGATCATAGGCAAAGATGCGAACTGCGATGGAACCAATCTGATAATGGCCCGTGGCGAGGTATTCATCCTTGGCGGAATAAACATCAACCACATCACCTTCGTTAATTTCGCCAAAAATCTTTTTGATGGCGCCTGAAAAAATCCAGGGGTGATAGCGACGAACCGCCTCATCCTTTCCGGATCGTAGAACAATTTTTACCGACATAGTTTTATTATATTATTTCCTGATAATTCCACAAAAAGCGATAGTGAAGTTTAGCATCCTCGCCGGCATAGTCCACCCCAATGCGGGGACTCTCGACGAGCTGTGCCTTCGGAACCTTAATACCGACATCGTCAATCCAGATAGTCTTTCCCAGCAAATCAATCCCACTGTGCGAAAAATGAATGCCGAGCGCTTTGGACACTTTCCCCGGCCCATTCGCAAAGGTAGCGTTGATTTGATCTTTTCCCGTTCGTTTTTTCATTTCAAGGATGCCCTTACGGGGATGGATCGCACGGATAAGCACCGCATGTGGAACGTCCTTCACGTTCGTAACAACGTTAAACAGGGAATGCATACCGTAGCACAGGTACACATAGGCCGTTCCTCCGCGTGCGTACATGATTTCCGTTCGTGCTGTGCGTTTCCCGCCGAAAGCATGCGAGGCCTGATCGGTAACTCCGGCGTAAGCCTCCGTCTCCGTAATGATGCCCGTCGTCAGCTGCCCGTCCAGAAAACTGCATAATTCTTTCCCTACCAGTTCGCGGGCCAGGGAAACAACATCGGCACGTTCGTAAAATGAACGGTCTAACTTCATCCCGCAAAGGTAGGAAAAACAGGAGAACAGAAGGGGCGGCTCATCAATGGGTGCAGCTTTGAATTTTTTAAGTATTTTTGTCCCTCTCCCATCGCCAGATTATGAAGAAAACAATACCCCCAAAAAAAGCGGTGAAACCATCGGCCGCGAAAAAACCGGCCGCCGCACCGGCCGGCAACAAAGGTCTAAGTCTGAAAAGCATACTCCTGTTTGTTGTGCTGGCTTTTTCCTATATACTGTATATAAAAAACCTGTACGGGTTTAAAGATCTCACGAATCCCTTCATTGAGCGCAAAGCAGGATGGATACTAAGTGTTCAGCCACTAATCACATTAATGATTTATAGTGTATTCGGGTACTTTGCCTATTTATTTCTGAATGGGAAGCGAAACGACAAACTCACCAAAATAGGCATGGGCGCCGGACTTGTAATGGTTGTAGCATTGCATGCATTGGCCTTTAATCCGGCCTTTGAGGTAAATGTAGACGATAACGCTTCTTACATGATTGCCACACAATCGCTGGTGGATCACGGAGCGCCGTACTATCTCTATATGCCCAGTCCGGCCGGCCAGCCCGAGGTGCTGCGTCCGGATACCGAAGGCGCCATCGGCCTTCCCCTTATGCTGATCCCCTTATATCTGATCTGGGGCATGGATTTTCAGCCCATGGAGATCCTGGTATTTTTCACCCTGATTGCTGCCGTCATCGCGTGTTTTCTGATGTTTAGGCGCATGACGAATACATACCTGGCCCTCGCACTAACGGTACTGTTTGCCACACACCCCTATATTGTCGCATTCTCCAGTTTGCTCATGACGGAATTCCGTTCCTCTTCTGGTGTCTGCTGGCCGTATTCCTCGTCATCAAATTTCAAACACAGGAAAAATTCAGTCCCTGGTACCTGGCGGCGGCAGTAATTGCCGTTTTCATGACCTACCTTACCCGCGCTGTCGGCATTGGCCTTGTCGTGGCCGCTGCTCTTTACGCCCTGCTTCATTCCAACATGTGGGTGTACCTCAGAAAAAAAAGTTTTGCTTTCCTAAAAGATACGCGTTTTATCCGCTTTGCATTGCTTTCGGGCATTCTCCTCGTGCTGACGCTAGGGTACCAATTCTGGGCCCGTTCGCTGGGCGGGGCATCCCAGGCCGATGCGCTTTCAAAAATGGACATCAGCGCTCAGTTCGGTCAAAACCTGGATGCCTCCTGGAAGGTTTTCGCGCAAAGCATCTTTTCCGGCGGTATCATTCGCTGGAAAGTGCTGGGCGTGCAGCCTGCCGGCACCCTTTGGACGCTGGTTGCCCTCATCACCCTCCTGGGTCTGGGCATCAGCCTCCTCAAACGCGAACTAGCCGCCCTGGCCACCCTGTTTATCGCCATCGTGCTCATGGTAGGCAACACTGCAATTCAACCCATTGTCCTCTCCCGTTATATGATCATCTTTACGCCCTTTCTGCTGTATTTCTTCTACACCGGCCTGCAATGGCCCATTGATAAACTTATTAAAAAGGGCGATTGGGGAAAGCTGATCGGCGTGCTGGCGCTGGCTACGGTTCTTAGCAGTTCGTTCACGGGCAACGCCTACACCATTCAATCGGCCCATGCCGGTTCGTTGTACAGCCCAAGCGAAGCAGCCTTCATTGAATGCGCACAATGGGCCAAAAAGAACCTGCCTCACGATGCCGTTGTGGGAAGTCGCAAAGAACGCGTGTTCTATGTTTTCAGCGATGGTATGAAAGGTTTCAAGCATTACGCTAATGCCGATGACAAATTGCTGAAAGAAGGCATGACCCAGTCCGAATACGACAACTACAAACTCAATCAGATCGCTGGCTTTAACACCCGTTATATGATCATCGATACCTTCAGCGGCTCTTCTACCCAGATGATCCTGCCGCTGATGGAACGTTACCCCGACAAATTCAAATTCATGCACAGTTTTGGCGATCCCAACAAGGGGCCCTGTTTCTTGTTTGAAGTAGTGCCGTGGTGGAACAAAACCAATTAAAAATTAATAATTAAAAATTAAAAATTATAGAGAATAATACAGGCTGAAAACTATAGACAAAAACAAAAAAAACAAAACCTTAAAACAAAAACAAATAAATCTGCACACCATGAAAGAGAACATTATCGACGATAAAGCGTATCGTTTTGCGATTCGGATTGTGAACATGTTCAAGTATCTGACCCGGGAAAAGAAAGAATTCACATTGTCGAAGCAATGTTTACGCAGTGGCACCTCCATTGGGGCGTTGGTAAAGGAAAGTTTTTATGCGCAATCGCGACGCGACTTCATCAGTAAAATAAGTATTGCTGCAAAAGAAGCACTGGAAACCCGTTACTGGCTTTCGCTTTTGTGCGATACGGGTTACATCGACGCAACAAGCTATAAATCCATAGCGAATGACTGCAACGAACTTATCAAAATCCTATCCGCCATCCTCATTTCTACAAAGAAAAGCCTCACTCCTCAACCCACAAACAATTCTTAATTCTTCATTATTAATTTTTAATTATTAATTATTAATTATTAATTTTAATTTACCACCATGGTAGCTGTTGTAATTCCAACTTATCGCGTCAAAGCCCATATTTTAGGTGTGATCGCTTCGATCGGACCGGAGGTGGGTCGCATTTATGTTGTTGACGACCGCTGCCCTGAGGAAAGCGGGAAATTTGTCGAAACCAAATGCCAGGACCCGCGGGTGAGGGTCGTCTACAACGAAGTAAACAAGGGTGTTGGTGGAGCGGTTATTACAGGATACCGCAAAGCATTGGACGATGGGGCCGACATTGTGGTAAAGATGGACGGTGACGGTCAGATGGATGCTACATTCCTGCCCGCGCTCATCAAGCCTTTGCTAAACGGTGAAGCGGATTACGCCAAAGGCAACCGTTTTTCCGATCTGCGTGCACTGCGCAAGATGCCGCACCTGCGTATTTTCGGCAACAGCATCCTCTCCCTGGTCAACAAGTTTGTGAACGGGTACTGGAACATCATGGACCCCACTAACGGCTACACCGCGATCCATCGAACGGCTTTGTCGATGCTGGATCTGGATCGCATTTCCGAGCGCTACTTTTTCGAAAGCGATATGCTCTTCCGTCTGGGCATCATCCGGGCCGTTGTGACGGACATCCCGATGCCCGCCCTCTATGGAAATGAAAAGAGCAGCCTGAACATCGGCCGGGTCTTTTTTTCCTTTCCGCCCAAATACATGAATCGCTTTTTTAAACGAATTTTTTACAACTATTTCCTCCGCGATTTCAACGTAGGCACGATTCAGTTACTCTTCGGGCTCATCCTGTTTATTGGCGGTCTGTCCTTCGGTATCTATGAGTGGATTCAAAGCATCAACTTCAACACCCCTGCCACCCCCGGTACCGTTATGATCGCCGCATTGCCCACCATTCTTGGCTTTCAGCTGATGCTCTCCGCCCTTCAGTACGATATCAACAACATCCCACAAAAACCCCTCAACAATTAAATCCCCATATTTAATCATTAATATACATACTTTGCCGATCGCTATTCACCATACCAAATTCATCGTTCTCGCCGATGCCCGCACCGGCGACGATCTTGCATTGTACTTTGATCCGTCCTTGCCCGACCTGCACCGGGAACTGCTGGCTGCAGCCCGTAAAAAGTATGAAAAAATGGGAATTTTGGTGCGTTGTCACGGCGGCGGTCGCCTGACCGTTAAGGATGACATGGTGGTGTTTTATAGTAAATCGCTCGATTTTGGCCATTTTAAGAACGAGGTTGTGGAGCGGCTGGCGCCAGAGCATCCGCAATTTACCGGAAAAAGCTACCGCTTTTTCGTGAAAGCCGGAGCCGACACCCCAGCGGAAGTCCTGGCGGACGGCACCCGTTTTTAGCCTCTTCTGCTCGAAAAATTTGTGTATTTTCGTATCATTAATTATCCGGGCATGCGACATCCCATACTCCTTATTGCTGTAGCGTTGTGTTTACTGGCCTCCTGCGGAAGCGACTCCGGCAGCAAGGATGATCGCAAGGTTTTTTGTTATAATGAATCCGCCGGTATTAGCACCCTGGATCCTGCCTTTTCGCGCGACCAGGCCACCATCTGGGCCTGCCATCAGCTGTACAACGGCCTGCTGCAAACCAACGAAGACCTAAGTATTGCGCCATGCATTGCAAAAAGCTTTGATATTTCCGATGACGGACTCACGTACACCTTCCATCTTCGCCGGGATGTTTGCTTTCATGATGACCCGCTTTTCGAGAATGGGAAAGGCCGCCCTGTAATCGCCGCCGACTTTGTTTACAGTTTTAACCGCATTGTGGATGAAAAGCTGGCCTCACCGGGAGCCTGGATTTTTAGCAATGTAGCCCTTGATCCACAGGGAAGATGGGCCTTCCGCGCCAGCGATGACTCAACCTTTGCGATCACACTCCGGCAAAAATTTCCACCATTTGCCGGCCTGCTCACGATGACCTATTGTTCCGTGGTACCGCATGAGGTAGTAAAACATTACGGTCCGGATTTTCGCAAACACCCCGTTGGTACAGGGCCCTTTAAGTTTAAGATGTGGAAAGAAGGCGTGAAGCTGGTGTATGTGAAAAACCCCACCTACTTTGAATTCGACCATGGTCAGCGCCTCCCCTACCTGGATGCAGTGGCGATTACTTTTTTGGTTGATAAGCAAAGTGCTTTCCTTGAATTCATCAAAGGCAAAATCGACTTTCTTTCCGGCATCGACGCCAGTTACAAAGACGAACTCCTCACCAAAAAAGGAACGCTGAACCCCAAATACGAAGGTCGCATTAAACTGATAACGCAGCCGTACCTCAATACCGAGTATTTGGGCTTTCTGATGGATGAAAAAAATCCGGTAATGAGGCACTCCCCACTGCGCGACAAGCGGATCCGCCAGGCCATCAATTACGGGTTCGACCGGGAGAAAATGATGAAATACCTGCGCAACAACATCGGCTATCCTGCCGTCAACGGCTTCATCCCGAAAGGCATGCCGGGCTTCGACTCCACTTTTGCCGGATACACCTACCAACCCGACAAAGCGCGCCTATTACTGGCCGAAGCGGGTTACCCCAACGGGCGCGGCCTTCCGGAAATCACCATGACTACCACCTCGTCCTACCTTGATCTTTGCGAATACATCCAGCATCAGCTAAACGAGATCGGGTTTACCATCAACATCGATGTCAACCCGCCAGCCACCCTTCGCGAAGTCATCGCGAAGTCCAATGTCGCCTTCTTCCGCGGTTCGTGGATTGCCGACTACCCCGATGCCGAGAATTACCTCTCGCTCTTCTACGCCCCCAACTTCTGTCCCCAGGGACCCAACTACACCCATTACGCCAATCCGGCCTTTGACGATTTATACAACAAAGCGCGCAATGAAGTCAACGACTCGGTTCGTTATGAACTCTACCGTGCAATGGACAAAATGCTCATGGAGGAAGCTCCCGTCGTGGTCTTGTATTACGATCAGGTGCTGCGTTTCGTCCAGAATAACATCGAAGGTCTGGGCAGCAACCCCCTCAACCTTCTCACACTGAAAAAGGTGAAGAAACTATGATGACCCCAGAACAGGCCCGACAGCGCATACAGCAGCTCTCCGAAGAAATCCGGCGGCACGATCAGCTCTACTACGATCAGGCCACGCCGGAAATCAGCGATTACGATTACGATATGCTGATGGAGGAACTGAAAAAGCTGGAGTTTGAAAACCCGGAGCTGGCCGAACCCGACTCACCAACGCAGCGTGTGGGCGGGAGTATTACCAAGACGTTCCAGCAGGTGGTTCACCGCTACCCGATGCTTTCGCTGGGGAACACCTACTCCCGTGAAGAACTTGAAGATTTTGACCAGCGCGTTCGAAAACAATTGGCGGGTGAGGATTTCGATTATGTCTGTGAATTAAAATACGATGGTGTTGCCATTGGTCTGACCTATGAAAAAGGACGTCTGGTTCGGGCTGTAACCCGTGGCGACGGTGAAAAAGGTGATGATGTTACCGCCAACATCCGCACGATACGTAGTATTCCCCTGAAGTTACAGGGAAGCGCTTATCCTGAAAAATTTGAGATTCGCGGTGAGATCATCATGCCACGTGCCGGCTTTGAAAAGCTAAATTCCGACCGTGAAGAAGCCGGGGAAGCGCCCTTTGCAAATCCCCGCAACGCTGCGGCCGGCAGTATCAAGATGCAGGACTCCGCCGAAGTGGCCCGCCGGCCTTTAAGCTGTTTGTTGTACTTTCTGCTGGGCGAAGACCTTCCCTTCCAACAACATTATGAGGCCATGAGCACCGCGCGTAGCTGGGGTTTTAATGTTCCTCACTACACTGCACGTTGCCAGACGCTGGACGAAGTTTTTAATTTTATTGACACCTGGGACAGTGGACGCGATGAGCTGCCTTTCGATATTGATGGCGTTGTCATAAAAGTCGACAACTTCAGACAGCAGCAAAAGCTTGGCATGACGGCCAAATCGCCGCGTTGGGCCATCGCCTACAAATTCAAAGCACGTCAGGTTCAAAGCACCTTACTGAGCATTGACTATCAGGTTGGGCGCACCGGCGCGGTAACCCCTGTGGCCAACCTGAGCCCGGTACCTCTCGCCGGCACCATCGTAAAGCGGGCGTCGCTCCACAACGCCGACATTATAGCTAAACTGGATGTCCGTATCGGGGATACAGTGCTGGTGGAAAAGGGTGGTGAAATTATCCCGAAAATTGTAGCCGTACTTCCTGAACGCCGGCCTGCCGGTGCCCTTGCCGTAGAATACATTACGCGCTGCCCCGAATGCGACACGCCGCTGGTGCGCGCCGAAGGCGAAGCGGCACACTACTGTCCTAATGAAGATCACTGCCCCCCGCAGATCAAGGGCAAAATTGAACATTTTATCAGCCGTCGCGCCATGAACATCGACAGTCTGGGCGAAGGTAAAGTTGAAATCCTGTTCGATAACGCTCTTGTGCGCAATGTAGCCGATCTATACGACATCAGATACGAACAGATCCTGGGCTTGGAAAAGGACTATTTACTGGAAGACGGCCGGACGCGCACGGTTCGCTTCCGTGAAAAAACCGCAGAAAATATTCTTAATGGAATCGGGAATTCCAAAATGATTCCGTTTGACCGCGTGCTGTTCGCGCTCGGAATTCGATATGTTGGCGAAACGGTTGCCCGAAAACTGGCCCGGCACTTTGGTGACATCAGCAGGCTGGCATCGGCTCCTGAAGCAGAACTCCTCGAAGTGGAAGAAATCGGAGAACGCATCGCGCAAAGCCTGATGGCCTGGTTCGACAAGCCTGAACACCTGGAACTCATCCGGCGACTCCGCGCCCACGGCCTGCAACTGGCAAATACAGCGGAAAACAGCACTCAAATATCCGACAAACTCAAAGGAAAGAGCATCGTGGTCAGCGGCAGTTTTAGTATTTCGCGGGAAGAACTCAAGAAATTAATCGAAGATCATGGAGGTAAAAACGTTGGAAGCATTTCTGCCAAGACCGATTTTGTAGTCGCCGGGGAAAAGATGGGGCCTGAAAAGCGTAAAAAAGCCGAAAAATTGAATATTCCTCTCCTTTCGGAAGATGAATTAATGGCACTGATCGCCTAAACTGAGCGATTCACCGGATGTTTTTTTTTCTTCAGGGAATTAATGTACGTTTGCACAAAGCAAAACCAGCCTTTCAATGACAAGCCCGCAGCAAATACTGACGAAATACTGGGGATACAGTAGCTTCCGTCCCATGCAGGAAGACATTATCCGGAGTGTCATGGACGGGCACGACACCCTGGCCTTGCTGCCCACCGGGGGTGGAAAATCGCTGTGTTTTCAGGTGCCGGCTCTGGCCATGGAGGGTCTTTGCCTTGTCATATCTCCGCTGATTGCATTGATGAAAGACCAGGTAGAGAACCTGCAAAAGCGGGGCATAAAAGCGCTGGCCATATACTCTGGTATGAGCCGGCAGCAGATTGACTTTGCCATCGACAATGCGGCTTACGACAATTACAAGCTACTGTATGTATCCCCGGAACGTCTGGAAACCGACATGCTGCGCGACCGATTGAATAAGCTGCACATCAACATGATCGCGGTAGACGAAGCCCATTGCATCTCCCAGTGGGGGTATGATTTCCGTCCACCCTACCTGAGGATTGCCGCGCTCCGTCAGTACCTGCCCGGAATTCCAGTGCTTGCGCTCACGGCCACGGCCACCCCGGAAGTTGTTGCCGACATTCAGGAAAAGCTGCTATTCAAGAACCAGCGGGTCTTCCAAAAAAGTTTTGGCCGGAAGAACCTCACCTATATGGTTTTTCACGAAGAAGACAAATTGGGTCGTTTGCTCAAAATCGCTAAAAAGCTTAACAGTTGCGGCGTTGTATACGTAAGAAACAGACGAAAAACGCGTGAAGTAGCCAATTTCCTGGCACGTAACGGCGTAAGTGCCGATTATTATCACGCCGGATTGGAACCTCTGGTTCGTGATCAGAAACAACAAGCCTGGATGAGTGGCCGAAAAAAAGTTATTGTGGCCACCAATGCCTTCGGCATGGGGATCGACAAGGGCGATGTGCGCTTTGTTGTTCACCTCGATATTCCAGACAACCTGGAAGCCTACTTTCAGGAAGCGGGGCGGGCCGGCCGCGACGAGCAGCAGGCCTGGGCGGTCATCCTTTGGGAAGCCGTCGACATCAGCGAACTGAAATCCTTTTTCGAAAGCTCGTACCCTCCATTGGATTTTATTCATCAGGTCTACAATGCCCTGGGCAACTTTTTCCATCTGGCGGTCGGAAGCGGTAAAGACAGCACGTTTGAATTCCAGATGCCTGTGTTCTGTGAGCAATACAAATTCCCCGTGGTGGCTGTCTATAACTCGCTGAAATTACTTGAGCGCGCGGGCTACCTGCATTTGTCCGACGCTATCTTTTCCCCGTCCACCCTAAAAATCCGGATGGACAAGGACAATCTTTACCACTTCCAGGTGGCGAATCAGCGCTACGACAACTTCATTAAACTATTGTTGCGCTCATACAGCGGGCTATTCAGCAGCTTTGTCAAAATCAACGAGGACGAACTTTCACGACGAAGCGGTTTAAAACCCTCCGATATTGACCTTTTCCTTAAGCGGCTGCAACAACAGGAAGTGTTGTGGTATACACCAAAGACCGATAAACCACGCATCACCTTCCTCACCGAGCGGATGGCCGAACGCAATGTTTCCTTATCCCCGGCCGTATATAGCGATCGCAAAAAAATGGCGCAGAAGCGTCTGGACTTTGTTCTGGAATATGTCACCACGGCGAAGAAATGCCGATCACAGCAATTACTGGCCTACTTTGGTGAAACCAACAGCGTTCGCTGCGGCAATTGCGATGTCTGCAAAAAACGCAACGAAGCCGATCTGACAGAAATCGAATTCGACCACATCGTTCAACAGATCAAACCGATATTGCGTGAGCGTGCCATGGGGCTTACAGATCTGTTGGCCGAAATCAAAAACCTGCGCGAAGACAAAGTTATTGAAGCCCTGAACTGGCTCGCCGATCACGACAAAATCGGTCTGCGTGAAAACGGGGAATATTACTGGAAGTAGACAGTCAATAGTCGATAGTCGATAGTCGATAGTCGTAGACAGTCGATAGTCGTGGAATGGAGGCCGACACCAGTACAACTGTCAACTCGCCAGGCTTCCGTCAGCGATTCAACCTCAGAAACCAATTAAGCACATCCACTTCGTTCAATCCATCAAGGTGGCCGGTAATAAGTTACTATTGCCTACTAATGAAGAGTTTAAATGGTAATAATTTTTTCGCTTTCGCGAAGATAATGCCGTCATTCTATAATAAATTTGCAGCGGTAAACGCCTCAAGAATCCCCAACAAAATTCTAATTTTAATTCTTAATCACAACGTGCCCAACCATACGAAAAAGAAAGTAGCCACGGCGAGGCTTTCGATTTTCTCCAATATTTTTCTGATCATCATCAAGCTGGTGGCCGGAATTGTCAGCGGTTCCGTGAGTATTATCTCGGAAGCGATTCACTCCTCTATGGACCTGATGGCCGCGGTCATCGCCTTTTTTTCGGTGCGTATTTCCTCCAACCCTCCGGACCAAAGGCATCCGTATGGTCACGGGAAATTTGAGAATGTATCGGGCGTTATTGAAGCGATTTTGATTCTGGTCGCCGCCATTTGGATAGTCTACGAAGCCGTTCACAAAATTCTCAATCTCCAGGAAGTTGAGACGGTGGGCATCGGTATTGTGGTGATGGCCATTTCCGGGATCGTGAACTGGATCGTTTCAACGCGTCTTTACAAGGTAGCTCGCGAAACCCATTCTGTAGCGCTGGAAGCCGACGCCCTGCACCTGAAAACGGATGTTTACACCTCGCTGGGCGTTGCGGCCGGACTCGGTTTGTTATGGATTACCGGGCTGCAATGGCTGGATCCCGTGGTTGCTATTGCCGTTGCCCTGCTTATCACATACGAATCCTTTCAGTTGTTAAAAAAAGCGTTCAGCCCTTTGCTTGACACCGCGCTTCCGGAAAGCGAGATGAAAAAAATCCGCGAAAGCATTGAAAAAAGACTGAAGGCGAACATGAATTACCACCAGTTGCGGGCCCGTCGCAGCGGTCATTACGTGCATATCGATCTGCACCTGGAAGTCCCATCGCAA
Organism: uncultured Bacteroidales bacterium; assembly: GCA_964585485.1. Taxonomy (GTDB): domain Bacteria; phylum Bacteroidota; class Bacteroidia; order Bacteroidales; family CAIWKO01; genus CALGYY01. Next base: position 8,703 of record CAZPDS010000029.1, on the reverse strand, counting down.
ACCACGGTTCTTATTTCGCACCAAATCTGCGACGACATCGAACAGGAAATCGGTTTGCACTTTGAGGATGCCGAGGTGAACATCCACATCGAACCGTTCACAGACATCAGTCAGCTACCTCTGAAAAAGGTCTGACCACACTCTTTTTCTTCCAGCGACCCAGCCGGTAATACAGCAAGGAAGCGCCGCAACCGAAGATCCAGGCGATGGGAATGGACCACCAGATGCCGTCGGATCCCATAGAGCGCGAAAGCCACCAGGAAACAGGAATCCGGAGCAGCCACAACGACAGTAGTGTTATAAACATGGGAATCAGCGTATCGCCCGCACCGCGCATAACGCCATTGGAGACCATCATGGTTGAGAATACAATATAGAATGCGCTTACAATGACCAGGTAATTCGTGCCAATGTTGATTACGGTTGGATCCGGTGTAAACAGCATCATCATCCAACGGCCAAAAAACACGGCGACCAATGTTACCACGAGCGAAAAGATACTGGTCATGATCAGGGTTGCTTTAAACCCCTTCTTGACGCGATCAATCTTATTGGCGCCAATATTCTGACCCACAAAGGTCGACAAGGCCATACCAAAATTCATGGCCGGCATGGCCGCAAAACTGTCGATCCTGCCCGCTACCGTATAAGCGGCAATGGTGTCGGTGCCAAAATCGTTGACAATACGCAACAGGGCTGCCATGCCCAGAGCAACAAAGGTTTGTTGCAAACCCGTCGGAATCCCGATTCGGATGCTTTTCCAGAAAATGTCACGATCTATACGCAGGAGCGACCAACTAAAATTAAAGAGTTTGTTGTATTTATTAAGATACCAAACCGACAATGCAAAAGAAACACCCTGCGCGATCACCGTTGCCCAGCCAGCGCCAGCAATACCCCAACGAAAAACGCTCACAAACAAAACCACCAGGATAATGTTCAGCACAGTGGCCACAATCAGAAAATACAAGGGGGTCTTTGAATCGCCTAATCCTCTAAGAATAGAACTAACACCGTTATAACCAAACATCATCAGCATGCCATACATGAAAATATTGTAGTAAGTCAGTGCTTCCGGGATGACTTCTTCGGGCAAGGCCATCCAGGTGAAGATGTAGGGCCCCAGGATCAGGCCGACCGTAGTGAGCACCATCGACGCAATGAACATAAAGCTGATCAATGTTTCGATGGCCCGACGCACTTTATCGAAATCCTTAGCACCGAAATACTGTGAAATAACAATGGTAAAACCCATGGAAACGCCCACCACCAAGGATATCAGAACAAAGATCACCGGAAAGGAAGCCCCCACGGCTGCCAGGGCTTGTTTGCCCAACACGTTGCCGACAATAATGCTATCGACAATGTTGTAAAATTGTTGAAAAACGTTTCCCAACACCATCGGCAAGGCGAACAGAAAAATCAGTTTGCTTTCGTTGCCAGTGGTCAGGTCTTTCATGTTCCGCTTATTGATAATCAGGGGGAATCCTGAAAAGAAAGTGCAAAAGTAAGCAAAGTCCGGCAGGCGGACTCCATCCAACGCCAAATTCTGAGAACTAGCCTGGGTTTGTGCGCTGCCGTTGCAGCAGGCGGAGAAGTACCGGGTAGGAAAAAACGGCGGCCAGCAGCACCAGGGTGCCGGCGTAAAATCCGGGGGTCATCCGTTCGGAATCGCCAAAAATAAAATAGCCCAGGATAATCCCGTACACAGGCTCGAGGTTGATCACCAGCACCACGATATAGGCAGAAAGTTTTTTCATAACACCTACCGTTTGCACAAAAGCATACGCGGTGCAAACGGTCGCCAGCAGTGTAAGCCAAAGTACATCGGAGGCATTTAATTCCAGGCTCCATGCTGAGGGTGACTGGGTAAGCACCATAAAAAGGGCCGCCATAACAAATCCACTGAGCATTTCCCAGAAAGTGATCGCATGGATATCATACCTGTGCGCAATATTTTTGTTCAGCACACTAAAGGCGGATGACAAGAAAGCGGCCAGCACGGCGAACAGGATGCCGGCCAGGTAACGTGTCTCAAACTGGTAAATCAGGTAAACGGCAAAAATAATAACGACACCGACGATAACCTCCAGCCAGGAGATTTTTCGTCGCTGACTCAAAGGCTCCATCAAACTTGTGAAGAGCGTTCCGGTGGCCAGACAACTAAGGGTTACAGAAACGTTCGAGACCTTGATGGCATGAAAAAAAGCAATCCAATGCGCGGCCACCACCACACCGATACCAACCAATTGAAAAATGGCCTTCGGCGGAAGCCGCAGACTTCGATGTGTTATGAACACATAAGCGCCAATGGTAGCGGCAGCAATCAGGGTGCGATAAAATACGAGGGGGATCGCCTCCACCGAAATCAACTTTCCAAGTATGGCCGTAAAACCAAGTATAAACACAATGATGTGAAGCTTGATGTGATGCTGGAGCAGGTCCTTGTTCATACAATTGGAAAAGTAAAAATATCAGGCCTGGTCAATGAAATATTCAGGAGCCTGCGTGCTACGATGGTTCTAAAGGTCACTTAACAAACACTACTTCGTATCCATTGGTCCAATCGGGAGTACGTTGCGGCCAAACAATTCATTCAGCACACTGGCGGCCGACATGTACATGGCGCTCAGTCCGCAGAAAAGACCTTCAAAACCCGCCACCTGTTTTAAGGTAGGATTGCCCGAAAAATCGGCGATAGCCAACAAAGCAAACAACACCACCACAGAGCCAAATACGACCTGAAGTCCGCGGTTCAGGCGAAAGGTACCAATAAACATAAAAAAAGAAAACAGGCCCCACACACTCAGATAATACCCCATGGACACGTCATCCGCCGCCGGGGCCAGACCGGTCTTGGGAAGAATCCAGATACAAACAAGACTGATCCAGAAAAAACCATAGCTGGTAAAGGCCGTCATTCCAAAGGTATTGTTCTTTTTCGACTCAAGAATGCCCGCGATCACCTGTGCAAGTCCACCCAGGAAAATCCCCATCGCCATTACCGTTACTGAAAGGCTGACAATACCAGCATTGGCAAGGTTTAGCAGAACAGTGGTCATACCGAAACAAAGCAAACCCAAGGCGGCGGGATTCGCCGATGAATCAAGAATACGTGTGTGAGTAGCCTGCTGCATGATGCAAGATGTTTATATATGTTTTTGCAAACATACATCTTTTTTTTCAATTATAGAATTATCCTCCTAAGATATACCTCCAGTGAGCAGACGCCGTCGTATGACGCAGGTTCACGCCCTTTTTGTCAGCAACCAAAACGGGCACTTCAGAGAAAAAACAGCAGCAGTAATTGCGGCACGAGGATGCGCAGAAACATGACCAGCGGATACACCGTGGCATAGGCCACGGCCGGCGCCTCCGACTGTGCAATACTGTTGGCGTAGGCCAGGGCCGGCGGATCCGTCATGGATCCGGAAATCAATCCGCAAATTTCAAAGTAATTCATCTTCATCGCCCAACGGGCAAAAAATCCGATCAGTAAAATAGGGATCAGGGTAATGGCCGAGCCATAGGCCATCCAGACGAAGCCATCGCCGGAGAGCAGGGTTGGAATAAATTTCTCGCCCGACTTCAAGCCGATGCTGGCGAGAAAGAGTACGATTCCCAACTCACGTAACATCAGGTTTGCACTGGGCGTGGTGTAGGACGTCAGCGAGAAGCGATATCCGTATCGGCTCAGGAAAATAGCCACGATCAGAGGCCCCCCGGCCAGTCCGAGTTTAATGGCATTGGGCATCCCCGGCACCATGAGCGGAATGCTGCCGAGTATCACACCCAGGAAGATCCCCACAAATATTGGGATGATATTGGGTTCATTCAATCGACGAATGGAGTTCCCCAATTTCGAAGACACCTTATCGATAGCCTTGTCATCACCCACCACGGTGAACTTATCCCCCATCTGCAGCTCCAGATCGGGCGAGGCAATAAACTCGATACCTGAGCGCAATACACGGGTAAAATTCACATTGTAACGTGCCCGCAACTTTAAGGAGCCCAGTTTCTTTCCGATCACGTTGCGGTTGGTTACCAGAACCTGACGCGATACCAGGGAACCGGCCGTATGACTGATGTCGATTTCACTGGTTTCACCTAATTGCCGAACCACCTCATCAATCAGGTGTTTCCGGGCAACCACCAGCAGGATATCGTCTTCAAAAATAAAAGACCCCACGTTGGGTGCATAAAGCTCATTGTCGTGAAGAACACGGGAAATAACTATTTCCTCATGAAGTTTTCGTGTGATTTCAAAAATGGTTTTGTTACAAAATTCCGGGTTGGTGACGCGAACAGAAACTTTTTCGGGTTCACTACCCACGGGATGGGTACGTTCTTCGATAGCCTCAAGTTCGCGCTGCAAAGAAACATGGCCTGCGCTTCGCAACATCAGCATGGTCAGGATAATGCCCAGCACTCCGAAAGGATAGGCTACAGCATACCCCAGGCCGATGTCAGGCAGCGGATTTTCCTGGCTGACTTGCTTCAACGTTTCCTGCGCGGCCCCCAGTCCGGGCGTGTTGGTTACGGCCCCCGACATCACGCCCACCAAGACTGACAAGGGTTCATTAAAAATAAAATGCAGGGAAAGGGTTACCAGGGCGCTCAGAAAAACCACCGCGATGGCCAGCAAATTCAGTGTGATTCCACCCTTTTTAAAGGAAGCAAAAAAACCGGGGCCCACTTGCAAACCGATCGCAAAGACGAATAGGATCAGACCAAAATCCTTCGTGAATTCAAGGACTTCCGCGTTAATCCTCAACCCCAGATGCCCCAAAGCAATACCGGCGAACAACACAAAGGTGATGCCCAGCGAAACGCCAAAGATTTTAATTTTGCCGAGCGCGACGCCCAGCGCTACAATAACACAGTAGATCAACACGGCATGCGCCACACTATCGCCCCAGAACAGATCCGTCAGCCAGTTCATCATCATTAGGTTTTGGACTGCAAAATTAGCAATTGCAATGAAAAACACTACCTTTGAGCAAAGCTTTTACGTATGGATGTATTGATTTATCTGCTACTGGCACTGGGGGCGCTAAACCTGGTGCTGATCCTTGTTATCCTGTTTCGCAAAACGAAAAGCGATACTGCTGGTTTCAATGAAAACCTGCAATCGGTCACCCTGCAACTCAAAGAGGATTTCCGGATCAGCCGGGAAGAAGCCTCGCAGAATGCACGAAACAACCGCGAAGAGCTCACCCGCAATTTCCGGGAGTTCAACGAGGAATTAAAAAAGAAATTTGACGAAATCAAGGTTGAACAGACCAGCCTCACGGACAAGACCGTAGTGCAGTTGGAGAAAGTCCAAAAGACCATGGAGGAGAAGCTGGGGCAGCTGAATGAGCAGGCGAAGAACGACAATTTGCACTTGCGTGATGCGCTGACGAAGACCTTCGGGGAGTTCCAGGACCGCTTCGACAAGAACATCCAGGCTTTTAACGAAGTTCAGCGCGAGAAGTTTGACAAAATGGAAAATCGTCAGAACGAATTGATACAAACCACCGAAAAACGGCTCGACCAGATGCGGGAAACCGTTGAAGAAAAGCTGCAAAAGACCCTCAATGAACGACTCGGTCAGTCGTTTGAAACGGTTGGCAAACAACTGGAAGCGGTGCAGCTTGGGCTGGGTGAGATGAAAACACTAGCCCAGGATGTAGGCGGACTTAAGAAAGTATTGTCGAACGTGAAACAGCGCGGAGGACTTGGCGAAATTCAGTTACAGATGCTATTGGAGCAGGTGCTGGCGCCGGAGCAGTATGCAGCCAATATTAAAACCAAGGAAGGCTCCGACGATCTGGTGGAGTTTGCCATCCGTTTACCGGGCCGTGATGAAGAGAATACGTGCGTGTACCTTCCAATCGATGCGAAATTTCCAAAAGACGCTTATGAGCAATTGGTAGACGCCTACGACAGTACCGATACCGCGGCCATTGAAACCGCCAACAAAAACATCGAGAGTGTAATTAAAAAGATGGCGAAAGACATTCGCGACAAATACCTGGATCCGCCGCACACAACGGATTTCGCTATCATGTTTTTGCCCTTCGAAGGAATTTATGCCGAAGTCATCCGCCGTTCAAACCTGATGGAGCAATTGCAGCGTGAATTCAAAATTGTGGTCACCGGTCCCACCACCCTGGCGGCCATCCTGAACAGCCTGCAGATGGGATTCCGGACCCTGGCGCTGCAAAAGCGCAGCAGTGAGGTATGGACCATCCTTGGCGCGGTAAAAACGGAGTTTGAAAAATTCGGCGATCTGCTGGAAAAGGCGCACAAGCAAATCAACAGCGCCGGGGAGACGATTGACCAGTTGAAGGGTACACGCACCAACGCCATCAACCGCAAATTGCGCGATGTACAGTCGCTGCCGGCATCGGAAAGCGCAACCCTGCTGCCGGGCCTTGATGCTCATGAAACGCAGGATTAGTCAGGCTTTCAACTTTCATAATCCGAAATTCACCTGCAGTGCCGGTGACAAGCGCGGAATTTCAATAAACGGATCTTCAGAAGCACCTTCATAACAGAAACCACAGTTGGTAAATTACGTCAAACGCATTCTTATCGCATCAATGAAACGTTTCCCATTTGTTCAAAAACCTCGCGGTAGCAGGACGATTTGAAACGACACACGCAATCGTCTACACCCGTGTCGGTCAGGGCCCGGCACATCGTCCCATCCCATTGATAGGAGGGCGAATTGGATTCGAAGACCAGGCTACCCCAGCGATCATATATCCATAAAACATAGGATTCCGGGAATTTTGCCTCACATCGAAATAATCATTGGATCCCACTCAATGTTTATGTTGTCGCCTGCGACCGTTTTTACCGGCACAAATTCGACAAACACCTATTTGTTTGACAATGAGGGCGATTTTCACATAACACCATGTACGCTGCTGGTATATTTTTCGTTAGCACAGGCAAAATGACCATTCATGAATCGAGCATACCATGTCCGCGGCTAATATCCTCCGTCGCATGCTTACCTTGTCGAGCCCGTGCATCCTGGTTCTCCTATCCCCTTGGGTATCCGCACAACTTTGCACAGGAAGTCTGGGTGATCCCGTCATCAGCCTTACGTTTGGCAGCGGAAGTGCCACGCACGGAGGTCCATTACCATCGGGCACTACCAGTTACACGTACTCATCAGCCGATTTCCCTATGGACGGCAGTTACACCATCGAAAACAGCACCGCGGGTTCCGGCTCTATCTGGTGGTCAACAACGGATCACACAGGCAACGCAGGCGGTTATATGATGGTCGTCAATGCAAGTCTTTCGCTTACCGACTATTTCTACAAAAAAACGATTACCGGACTTTGCCCCAACACAACTTATGAATTTGCCGCCTGGGTGATGAACCTGTTGCGGGAAACCGATAACAGTCCTCCCAACATTACCTTCTCAATCGAAACCAGCAGTGGCAGTGTCATCAACAGCTACACCACCGGATCCATTGCCCGTCTGGATTCAGCCTCGTGGCGGCAATTTGGCTTTTATTTTACCACGCCGGCCAACACTACGTCTGTTGTTATTCGCATGATCAACAACAGTGCTGGCGGAGCACCGGCCAATGACATCGCTTTGGACGATATTACTTTCCGGCCCTGCGGGCCTCTCATTAGTGCCAACATCGGCAGTGTGGGCACCACCATCTATCATTTGTGTGCAGGGAGCAGTCCGCTGATTCAGTTCGTAGGCACGATGACCAGTGGGTACAGCTAATTATTGATCCGTTACCCACGGCCGCATTCGATATTTATGGCAACATCGTCTGCGCCACACAGCCAACGCGCTTCACCAACCAATCTCTCTGCAACTATCCCCTCACCTATTCCTGGGATTTCGGTGATGGCAGCAACTCTACCGAGGCCGATCCCGTTCACACCTACGCAACAACGGGGTTTTACACGCCAAATCTTATTGTAACAACCCCCTATGGTTGCAGCGATACGGTCTACGGAAGCAGTGTACAGGCCTATGACATTCCCTATGCCGCCATGTATGCCACCCCCACAGACACCAGTATTTTCAACCCCCATGTAACGGTATACGATCAGAGCATCGGAGGAACGATAGAATGCGCCATCAACTGGGGCGACGGGGCGATTACCACCTGCGACACCCCAGAACATGATTACCGGGCGCCGGGCGAATACACCATTACCTTGTCCGTGCTCAACGAATACGGTTGTTTCGACACAGCCACCGTGATTATAAGGATACGTCCCGAATACCGGAGTTTTATCCCGAACGCATTTTCGCCGAATGGTGACGGGGTGAACGACATCTTCCTTGCCGGATTGATCGGCGTTAACGAATATAGTTTCTATGTCTATGATCGTTGGGGAAAATTGCTGTTCGAGACCCACAATCCCGATGAAGGCTGGGACGGCCGCTATTCCGGTGACCTCTGCCACCAGGGCCTGTACGTATACTCCATCGAATATTCAGATGAAGTAAGTTTGTTTTATCATCATCTGACCGGAACAATCATGTTGATCAGGTAGACGGCCGTTGCCATTTATTGAGTCTTGCCCCAAAGGGGTCCCTTCGGGAAAAACCGTTGACCTTCACGGGTCCGGGCTATGAAATATTACACATACATACTAAAAAGCCTAAGCAAAGGAACCTATTATTACGGCTCCACCTCCGACCTGGAAAACAGGCTAAAATATC
>CAZPDS010000028.1:0-31878 GCA_964585485.1 uncultured Bacteroidales bacterium | reverse complement strand
GCGCTATGGTGGGATCCGGCGGTATGGTAGTGATGAATAAGCAATCCTGCATGGTGCAGATCGCCCGATTCTTTATGAATTTCACGCAAAGTGAAAGCTGTGGAAAATGCGTTCCCTGCCGCGAGGGAACGAAGCAAATGCTGGCGCTGCTGGATGATGTTGTTAGCGGTCAGGCCAGCCTGGAAACCATGGAGTTGTTGAAAGAGGTCGGCTACGTCGTTAAAAAAGGTTCGCTCTGCGGGCTGGGTAAAACGGCCCCGGGACCGGTACTGTCAACCATCGAGAAATTCCGCGAGGAATATCTTCAGCATATTGTTGAAAAACGCTGCGTGACGAATAACTGCAAGGCCTTAAAAAGCATCTCGATTAATCCTGAAAAGTGTACGGGATGTACGGCTTGTGCGCGCAAGTGCCCGGTGGGTGCCATCAGCGGTGAAAAGAAACAAGTTCACGTGATCAATCCGGAATTGTGCACTAAATGCGGTGTGTGTAATGCGACCTGTAAGTTTGATGCCATCATCGGCTTTTAATTTTGAAAGGGAATTGATATGGAAACTAAAGGAAATGTGACGATAGACGGGATGCAAATCCCCATTGGAGAAGAAAAGAACCTTCTCGAACTCATACGAAAAGCGGATATCGAAATGCCGACCTTCTGCTATCATTCGCACCTCAGCGTTTACGGTGCCTGCCGTCTCTGTGTGGCCGATATTGAAGGAATGGGTATACAGGCAACCTGTTCGGTGCAGCCCCGCGATGGTATGGTTGTGCAAACCAATTCGGCGGACGTACGAAAAATCCGCAAGATGAACCTGGAACTATTGCTGGCCAACCATAAAATTGATTGCCCCAGTTGCAATCGTTCCAATAATTGCAAACTGCAGGATCTGGCCCGTCGGCTGGGGGTAACGGAGGTAAGGTTCAAGAAAACCTGTCCGGATCTTCCGATCGATAACCTCTCCCGCAGCATCATTCACGATCCGAACAAGTGTGTGCTCTGCGGTGATTGTGTCCGGGCCTGTAAAGAAATGCAATCGGTGGGCGCCATCGACTTTGTGAACCGGGGTGCCCGCACCATCGTGGGTCCGGCTTTCGGAAAGAGTCTTCGTGATGTGGAATGTGTGTATTGCGGCCAGTGTGTTTCGGTGTGCCCGGTCGGCGCGCTGGTTCCAAGGCCCGATACCGAAGAGGTATGGAAGGCGATCCACGATCCCGAAAAAGTTGTAGTGGCCCAGCTCGCCCCGGCCGTCAGAGTGGCCCTGGGTGAAGGCTTTGGAATGGAGCCTGGTGCCATCAGCACCGGTCATATCGTGGCCGCGCTTAAACGCATCGGATTTGATCAGGTTTACGATACTTCCTTCGCGGCCGACCTTACCGTAGTGGAAGAAGCGACGGAATTTATCGGACGGAAAATTAAAGGTGAAAACCTGCCGCAGTTTACTTCCTGTTGCCCGGCCTGGGTGAAATTTGCAGAGCAGTATTATCCCCAGTTGCTCCCCAACCTCTCAAGCTGTAAATCGCCGCAACAGATGTTCGGTAGCGTGGCCCGTGAGGTTCTACCGTCCATCCTGGGGATCCGGCCTGAGCAATTGGTGGTGGTTTCCATCATGCCCTGTACCGCGAAAAAGTTTGAAGCCAAACGTGAGGAGTTTATTCATGAGGGTCTGGCGGAGGTGGATCACGTGTTATCGACCGAAGGCCTTGGACGTATGATTCAGGAAACCGGAGTACAGTTTAGTAAACTTAAACCCGAATCTTTCGACCTCCCCCTGGGCTTTAAAACCGGTGCCGGCGTTATTTTTGGCAATACCGGTGGCGTGAGCGAAGCCGTTCTCCGCTATGCCTACGAGAAAATTACCGGAGAAACCCTGATCGACACCGATATTAAATCGGTGCGGGGAACGGATGGTATTCGTACCGTAGAAATCAAACTGGGCCCTTACGAACTTCGCCTGGGCATCGCTCATACCCTGAGTAAAGCCCGTGAAATCTGCGACAAAGTGATCGCCGGTGAGGTTCACTACGATCTCATTGAGGTGATGGCCTGCCCCGGTGGTTGTATTGCCGGCGGTGGTCAGCCCGTTAGCTTTGATCCCGATTTCCGCGCAAAACGTACCCAGGGTCTGTACAATGCCGATAAGCAACTCGAACTTCACAAATCACAGGATAATCCCTACGTGAAGGAATTATACCGCTCGACACTCGGCGATATCGGAGGGCACAAAGCCCACGAACTGCTCCATACGGCCTATCGTAGTCGCAAACGGGTTACGGATCAGGTAATCAACATTCGCAACACCAGCCATCCCAAAATTGAAGTGTACGTATGTGTAGGAACCAATTGTTATCTGCGCGGAGCCCACGATTTGCTGGGGAAACTGGCAAGCTATGTCACGGAAAATAAACTGGAAGATATCGTTGGTTTTGAAGGCCAGGAAGACATGGTTGATGTGAAAGCCACCTTCTGCTTTGAGCGTTGTGAACGCGGACCGGTGTTGCGTATCAACAATAAAATCTTAGAACATGCTACATTCGAAAAGGCCAAAAGCCTTCTCGATGAAGAAATCAAACGTATTGGCGCCTTGTTGCCGCAGCCGGAGGGCGGTGCGTGAGGTAGGCCCTAATGCACTGAAGATTGTCTATGTTGGTTGATGTCCTGCAGGCAGACGGGCCGGAATCCGGGAGCAGACACCCGGTCGCCGGCCCCGATGCCGGGGAACCTGACAAACGACGGACTTGATAGTATTGCAAGCTGTTTTTACGTACTTTTATTCCTATGAAACAATTTGTCCAGCCCACCGAGAAAATGCCGGTCGTCTTTACGACCAAGGCCCGTTGCCGCGATTGTTACCGCTGCGTTCGAAATTGTCCGGTTCAGGCCATCCGTATGATTGATGGGCAAGCACAGGTGATCGCCGAACGCTGCATTTCCTGCGGTAGTTGCATTACTGTGTGCCCCCAGCAGGCTAAATCGTATAGGACCGAATACGGAAAAGTACTACAGATGATGGAAGACAGGGAGCCTATGGCGATCTCGCTGGCGCCTTCCTTTGCTTCGTATTATTCAGACTGGGAGCAAACACGCCTTCCGTCGGCCCTGCGTATGCTTGGCTTTCGTTATGTTGGCGAAACAGCCCAGGGGGCCTGGCACTGTGCCACGGCCACACGGCAATATATTCAGGCCAATCCAGACCAAACACACATCTGTTCTGCCTGCCCGGCGCTGGTGAATTACATCCGCTATAAAATGCCGGAAGTGCGCCACCTGATTGTCCCGGTCGTTTCCCCTATGATTGCCCATGCACGCCTGATCCGGGAGAAGTTTCCGGAACTGCGCGTGGTCTTTGCCGGGCCCTGTGTGGCTAAAAAGGACGAGTCGACCTGGCCGGGGAATGAACAGGTAATGGACGCAGTGCTTACGTTTGAAGAACTGGACGAATTATTCCGCCTGAAAAATATCAGTTTTGAACAATGCGAGGAAAGTACCTTCGATGAGCAGGTGAACGGCCATGCACGTACATTTCCCGCTGAAGGAGGCTTATTAAAAACGGCCGGATTAAGCACCGACGTTCTCGATCAAACCGTCGTGGCCGTGAGTGGCATCAGTGAATTACGCGATGTTCTGGCTCACCTTAAAGAACATGGAACAGCCCCGGTGATTATTGAACCCTTGTTTTGTGAAAATGGATGTATTAATGGACCGCTGATGAAGCCGGATAACAACGCCTTCGTTAGCCGTGAAAAGGTTTTGCAGTATGCGGCCACGTACCCGGGGCACCCGGCACCAGACAAGGAACTATTTGAACAAATGGAGCTCCAACGGCTACCCCTGATTGACATTCCGGCCAAAAAATACAGCGAGGAACAGATCCTGGAGGTGCTTCGCAAAACCGGCAAAAATCAACCGGAGGATGAACTCAATTGCACGGCCTGCGGATATCCTTCCTGCCGTGAAAAGGCCATTGCCGTGCTGGATGAAATGGCCGAGCTCGAAATGTGTGTCCCCTATATGCGCCGTCTGGCCGAACAGAAGTTCGACCTCATTCTCGATCGCGATCCAAACGGCATCGTACTGCTCAACGACCGGCTCGAAATATTGCACATGAATCCGGCCTTTAAGAAAATGTTTAATTGTACCGACGTCCTGAACGAACGAAAAATCAGTTACCTGATCGACCCCTTTGTGTTTGAGAAACTGATTACCGAACATGAAGCGGTGGTCCGTTGCGACGTGCAGTACCCGAATTACAACCTGGATTGCCATTTGGTGGTTTATGCCCTGCCCGAACAAAATCAGGTGGTGGGCGTTTTTGTTGATATTACGGACAATAAATCCAACAAGGAAAAGCTCAACATGCTGAAAGCGGAAACGGTCATGAAAGCCCAGGAATTAATGGAGTACCAGATTCGCATGGCGCAGCAGATGACCCGTTTTCTCGCCGAAAACACCGCACAGGGCGAAGTGTTAATGAACAACCTGATCGACTCTATTCGCAAATAGGCTCAGAATCACGCCTTCCAGAACAGATGCAAAATTGTAACAGAATTGACTATGTACATTCACAGTGATGTTTTCGTGGCGCAATCGTCCAAAAAGCCAGACCAGCCGTGTGGTGATGCCTATGGGATTTACCGTGACGAGAGGGCTACCACCATGGTATTAGCCGACGGACTCGGCTCGGGCATCAAAGCAAATATTGCGGCGAACCTTTGCGTTTCCCGGCTGTTGGCCCTGGTGCGCCTGGGAATGTCGGTCCGGGAAGCGTTCGCTGCGGTTTCATCCACCATGGATAATGCCTGGGGATCAGGAGATCCCTTTTCTGTTTTCACGATTGCCCACATTTTAAACAACGGTCAAACCACGGTACTTAGCTATGAGATGCCACCCCCGCTGCAAGTGACGCGTACCTATGCGCACATTCTGCGCGATCGCGTCTATACCCGCGGTAAGGCTGTTATTCATGAATCGAACTGCATCATTGAAAAAGGGGAAGGCCTTCTGCTGTTGTCCGACGGGATTACCCAGGCCGGCATGGGAAAACAATTTGTTTACGGATGGGGGATCGAAGGCGTCTGCAGCTATATCCAATCTTTTTTCCCAATGAATCCGTTGAACGGGGAAACTATTGTGGATTCGGTTCACGACAAAGCGCGTTTATACTGGCCCCTGGGCAAGGGTGATGATTGCTCCGCCCTTCTGGCGCTGAACCGTCGTGGTGTTATTGTGAATCTTATGAGCGGCCCCCCGCTTATGGTGGCTGATGACGAGGAGTGGACCCGGCAGTTCAGGGAAGCTGAAGGAATCCACCTGGTCAGCGGGGGATCAACAGCCAAAATTGTGGCGCGCTGTTGCAATCTGCGCCTCGAAGTGAACGAGTCGCATAGCCCCATCACGCCGCCGTCGTTTTCCCTGGAAGGTATCAACCTGGTTACCGAGGGCATGGTAACCCTTAACCAGGTCTACAATCTGCTCGAAGAAAACCCGGGCGAATACCCCCAGAATTCGCCGGCTTCGGATCTGGCCGAATTTCTCAAAATGGCCGATAAGGTTATTATCTGGCTGGGCCTGGCCGAAAACCTGAACGAGGAAAGAATCGAATTTCGGCAACAGGGACTACTCAATCGACAAAAAATCATAAGTAAAATTGTGGATCGTCTCAGAGAGCAAGGAAAACTGGTCGTGGTCCAGGAAAAATAAATCGTCAGCTTTATTTACGGCATTTAGGATGTATTGTAATATATGTTTGTTATTTTTGGCAGATAATATTTTTACACTACCGGACCCGTTCCAAACATCTGTATGCTATGACCCAATTCACGGCCGACTTTATTCGTTCCCTGCAACTTTATGATGCTGATGCCCTGGCGCGCATTCCCAAAAGTGATCTTCACAACCACGCCCTGTTGGGAAGTCGTCGCGAACGCCTGGCCGATCGCATCGGACAAGCAATTCCGGATCCGGGCGTGATGAAAAGCATGGCCGATCTTGATCAGTACATCCTTACTCACCTGGCACCCCATCTGCTCGACCGCTCTGGTTTTATCTATGGAATGGGGGCTTGTTTTCAGCAGGCCCTTGAGGATGGCGTAAGCCTGTTGGAAATGAGTGTGGACAGCGCATTTATTACCTTGTTCCCGGGACGGGGCAAGGGCCTGGTTAACCTGATCCGGGAAATACAGCGTGCGATTGCGCCTGACATCCTTATCATTCCCCAGCTCGGGTTGAATCGGGCCGGCAACATTCCAACCCTCCTGCATCAAGTGATTGAAGCCATTGATACGGGGTTCTTTCAATCCATCGACCTTTACGGGGATGAACTTTGCCGACCGGCCCTGGATTTCCGTGAAATCTATCAAACCGCCGCCGCGGCCGGTTGGCGGCTCTGTGCCCATGCCGGCGAGTTTGGGAATGCCGAGTCAGTAAGAAATACGGTGGAGGTCCTCAATCTCCAGTTCGTACAGCACGGTATCGCCGCGGCGGATTCCCCGGATGTAATGAAATGGCTGGCCGATCGCCAGACCCAACTGAATATCTGTCCCTCCTCAAATGTTTTACTGCACCGTGTTCGAAACCTCAGGGAACACCCAATCCGTGAGCTATTCAATCACGGCATCCGGCTAACCCTAAATACCGACGACCTTATGATTTTTGGTCAGGGTATCAATGATGAATATCTGAACTGCTACCGGGTGGGCTTGTTTTCTGCCGGTGAACTCGATATCATTCGGCAACAGGGGCTTGAATCGCTGAAAAGCATTCCGTAAGCGTTTGTTAGCGAAAAAAATCGTACTTTTGCTGCCTTTTTACAGGTGATTGAAAAATTATGAGCCAGAAATATAAAGAATACCGGCAGCTGGAGCTTAACCGCATTGCAGGAGAAGTGAAATCAGCATGGGAAGATAAGGAAATCTTCCTCAAAAGTATTGAGATGCGGCGCGGAAAACCGTCGTTCGTCTTTTACGAAGGACCGCCTTCAGCCAACGGACAGCCCGGCATTCATCACGTGATGGCGCGTGCCATCAAGGATTTGTTTTGCCGATACAAAACCATGAAAGGGTTTTATGTGGAGCGCAAGGCGGGCTGGGATACCCACGGCCTGCCCATCGAAATCGCTGTGGAAAAAACCCTGGGTATTACCAAGGAAGATATTGGCAAGTCGATAAGCATTGAAGATTATAATAAGGCCTGTCGCAAAGAGGTCATGAAATACAAGGACCTGTGGGATGATCTTACCCAACAAATGGGTTACTGGGTCGACCTGGATCATCCCTATATTACATTCGACAACAAATACATCGAGAGCGTCTGGTACCTTCTTTCGCGACTGCACGAAAAGGGTCTGCTATACAAGGGCTACACCATTCAACCCTATTCGCCGGCCGCCGGCACCGGCCTTAGTTCGCACGAACTTAACCTCCCGGGTTGCTATAAAAACGTTAAGGATAATACGGTCGTTGCGCAGTTTAAGATCCTGGAAAACGATCATCCCCTGATCCCTAAATTACAGGAAGTCAAACACGGTGAGTTGTTCATCCTGGCCTGGACCACCACCCCCTGGACCCTGCCTTCAAATACGGCACTGGCCGTAGGTAAGGACGTGGTGTATGACGTCATTCAAACCTATAATCAATACACGTTTAAACCCATTACCGTGGTGTTGGCGTCGGATCTTGTCAGCAAATATTTTCCGGAGAAAAACGCCGAGATCGCCCTGGATGATTACCGTGACGGCGAAAAGGTAATTCCCTTTAAGAAAGTTGCCTCCTTTAGGGGCGCTGACCTCAGGGATCTGCGTTACGATCAACTGATGCCCTATGCACAACCCAACGATGGCGATGCTTTTAAAGTGGTGCTGGGAGATTTTGTTACCACCGAAGACGGTACCGGTGTGGTGCATATTGCCCCGAGCTTTGGCGCCGATGACTTCCGGACGGCCCGTCAGAATAGCCTTGGATCCCTGACCCTGGTGGATAAGCAAGGTCGTTTTACCAGTGAAATGGGCGAGTTCGCCGGGCTGTACGTGAAACAGGAGTACAATCCGGATCCAAATCCTGCTGGCGAATCCGTGGATGTGCAACTTATCATCAAATTAAAAAAAGAAAACCGCGCTTTTAAAGCCGAGAAGTACGAGCACTCCTATCCACACTGCTGGCGTACAGATAAGCCCATACTTTATTACCCGCTCGATTCCTGGTTCATCCGCTCCACCGCTTTCAAGGACCGAATGATTGAATTGAACAACACCATACAGTGGAAGCCGGAAGCCACGGGTACCGGACGTTTTGGTAACTGGTTGGAGAACCTGGTGGATTGGAACCTCTCCCGCTCCCGTTTTTGGGGCGTGCCGCTGCCCGTGTGGTGTTCCGAAGACCGCAGCGAACAAATCTGCATCGGTTCTATTGCTCAGTTACGTGAGGAAATTGAAAAGTCGGTGGCGGCCGGATTTATGCAGAGCAACCCATACGCTGAATGGACTCCGGACGACATGAGTGAGGAGAACTATAGTCGTGTCGACATTCACCGTCCCTACGTGGATGATGTGGTGCTGGTTTCCGCCTCCGGTAAGAAAATGCTCCGCGAACCCGACCTCATTGATGTTTGGTTCGACTCCGGCTCTATGCCCTACGCCCAGTTCCATTATCCTTTTGAAAACAAGGAACAGTTCGAAAAGAATTTTCCTGCCGACTTCATTGCCGAGGGGGTTGACCAGACCCGCGGATGGTTCTTTACCCTGCACGCAATCGCTGTTATGCTGTTCGATTCCGTGGCCTACAAGACCGTTGTTTCCAACGGCCTTGTGCTGGATAAAAACGGGAATAAGATGTCGAAACGCTTAGGCAATGGCGTGGATCCCTTCGAAGTGCTAAAAAAGTACGGACCTGATGCTACGCGCTGGTATATGCTTACCAACGCACAACCCTGGGATAATCTCAAGTTCGACGAGGAGGGGATCGCGGAAGTTCAGCGCAAATTCTTCGGAACACTCTACAATACCTACGCATTCTTCGCGCTGTACGCCAATATCGACCATTTCACCTTTAGCGAAGCGGAAATTCCCATCGCCGAGCGCCCCGAAATCGACCGCTGGATCCTTTCGGAATTGAACACCCTTATTCGTGAAGTGGACGAAAGCTACGCGGAGTTTGAACCTACACGTGCCGGACGAGCCATTCAGAACTTCGTCAACGAATTTCTGAGTAATTGGTATGTACGCCTGTGCCGTCGCCGTTTCTGGAAAGGTGATTATTCGGCCGACAAGATAGCAGCGTACCAAACACTTTACACCTGTCTGGATGTGGTGGCCAAGCTTATCGCACCCATCGCTCCATTCTTTGCTGATCGGCTGTTTAACGACCTGAACCAGGCCACGGGTAAGGATGCTGCCGAATCAGTCCACCTGGCCGCCTTCCCGCTTTCAAGGCCGGAACAAGTGGATGCTGATCTTGAACAGCGGATGCAATTGGCGCAAAAGATTTCCTCCATGGTGCTGTCTCTGCGTAAACGCACCAACATTCGCGTACGTCAACCCCTGGGTAAAATCATGATTCCGGTGGCCGACGAAACGATTAAAAACCACATCACAGCCGTAAAATCCTTGATCCTGTCGGAGGTAAATGTGAAAGAACTGGAGTTTATCCAGCAATCCGGCAGCGTGCTGGTGAAAAAAATTAAACCTGATTTTAAAGCACTGGGACCGCGCTACGGAAAATGGATGAAACAGATTGCCGCGGCTATTAGCGCCTTTTCGCAGGACGATATCGCGCGCATCGAAACCGAAGGCCGGTATGAACTCCTTATCGAAAATCAGCCGGTGGAGGTGTTGGCCGCCGATGTGGAAATCATCACCGAGGATATTCCCGGTTGGGTGGTCGCCAATCAGGGAAACACTACGGTAGCGCTTGATATCACCCTAAGTCCCGAACTGCGCGAGGAAGGAATGGCCCGCGAACTGATTAACCGTATCCAGAACCTGCGTAAGGACAAGGGTTTTGAGGTTACCGATACCATTACAGTGGAAGTAGAAGAAAGGCCCGAAATTATTTCAGCGCTCACAAACAATTTTGACTATATTTGTTCCGAGACATTGGCCAAAGAGCTGAAAATCCTTAAAGAAATTCCCGGTAATGAAAGTGTTAGCGTCGAACTTACGGACGACGTGAGTGTCAAAGTTTTTATTCAACGTACTGTGTAAATCCTGAATTATTAATCATACCATACCTGCACTTATGAAAAAGGAAGTGAAGAAAGAGACCAAAGAATCGAAAGAAAAAACCCGTTATTCCGACGAGGAATTGGCCGAATTCAAGGAAATTATCCTCAAAAAACTCGAGGAAGCTACGGCTGATCTGGACTTGCTGAAGGAAGCGTATTCTAACAGTGGCGGTGCCGACGTGAACGATACCTCCCCAACCTTTAAGGTTCTGGAAGAAGGTTCCCAGGTTCTGTCAAAAGAGGAAAACAGTCAACTGGCGATGCGACAGGAGAAATTTATTCGCGATTTGCAAAATGCCTTGATCCGCATTGAGAATAAAACCTATGGCCTGTGCCGTGTTACTGGCAAACTGATTTCCAAGGAACGTTTGCGCAGCGTGCCCCACGCTACCATGAGCATCGAAGCAAAAATGGCCCAATCAAAAAACAAGTAAATTTTTCCGTGAACAAGAAAGGTTTACTTGCAGCCCTGGTCCCGGTCTTCTCGATCCTGCTGATTGATCAGCTGGTGAAGATCTATATTAAAACCCACTTCTACCTGGGTGAATCCATCCCCGTTTTCGGCAATTGGTTTATTTTGCATTTTATTGAAAATAACGGAATGTCGTTCGGAATGGAGTTCTCGGGTTCCTACGGAAAACTCCTGCTGACCCTCTTCCGCATTGTGGCGGCCGGAGCCATTGCCTGGTACCTTCATCGCTGTGTTAAAAAGAGGGCCCGCCTCAGCCTGATCATCGTGGTTTCAGTGGGTCTCGCGGGCGCCCTGGGCAATATTATCGACTGTATGTTTTACGGTATGATTTTCAGTCCCAGCCTGCCTTTCGCGGATGCCGCGGTGATGTTTCCCCCGGACGGCGGTTATGCTCCCTTCCTCCATGGGAAAGTGGTGGATATGCTGTATTTCCCGATCATCGAAACAAGCTGGCCGCAATGGATGCCATGGGTGGGTGGCGATCCCTTCACGTTTTTCTCACCGGTATTCAATATTGCCGATACGGCCATCACCTCCAGTGTCATGGTCATTCTTGTGTTTCAGAATAAAATTTTTGGTGAGCCAAAAACAGGTGTTGAACATAGCAGCCCGGCATCAGAAACTGCTGTAACACCTGACAAGACGAACGAAGCGGAGGAGCCCCCCCGCGCCTGACCCCCGGATCACAATGTTTCCCCTTACCAATTTTCATACGCATTCCTGCTTTTGCGACGGCAAAGAATCGCCCGAAGAATACGTACGTAGCGCTGTAGCGCTTGGCTTCGAAAGCCTTGGTTTTTCAGCACACGCCCCACTGCCCTTTGAAAATGCCTGGAGCCTGACCGCTGACAAAGCGATGGCCTACATCACCGAAATTGAAAGACTGAAACAGGAATACGCGGATAAACTTCGCATTCTGACAGGGATGGAGGTCGATTTTATCCCCGCTGTTTCAACCCAATTTAGGGAGCTCAAACAGCAGTACCGGCTGGATTACCTCATTGGCGCCGTCCACCTGGTACAACCATCGCATACGACCGATATGTGGTTTATCGACGGCCATTATTCTAAATATGACGCGGGATTGAAGGAGATTTACAAGATGGATATCCGGCGCGGTGTGAGCGATTATTTTCATCAGCTTTGGGAAATGCTCGCAACGCAGGAATTTGATGTACTTGCTCATGCCGATAAAATCAAAATGAATAACCGCGGTCTTTATTTTAGTACGGCAGACGATTGGTACCTTGATTTTATCCGCGAAAGCGCCGGGCTTATTGCCACCAACGGATGTATCGTTGAAGTGAATACGCGCGGAATTTATAAGAAGCGGTGCCCGGAATTTTATCCATCACTCACGATGCTACGTGCATTGCGCGAAAAAAATGTCCCCGTTACCATTAGTACCGATGCCCACCATCCCTCTGAAATCGCCCTGCTGTGGTGCGAAGCAGAAGCCCTCCTGCGTGAGGCCGGGTATGGTTCACTCATGGTGCGTGATGATCATGGCTGGGTAGAACGCGGCCTGTGCTAGCGCTAGTCCTTGCCGGGCAGTGGCTTTGGGTAGGTCATTTTATAATGCCCAATTCCGGCTTCGTAAAAAACAGCACCTTCTTTCACAAAGCCATGCTTTTCGTAAAACGCAAGGGCGCTTAACTGCGCGTGGAGATATATCGTTTTCCCAAGTGGTATAAGGTCTTTCAACATTTGCTGCAGGATCGCTGCACCAACTCCCCGCTTGCGATAGGGTTTCAAGACAGCGTATCGTTCCAGTTTGAATCCCTGGTCGGTCTCACGCAAGCGGCCGGTGCCGGCCAGATGATCTTCTACGAAACATAAGTAGTGCTGCGATTGATCATCGTACTCATCATACTCCAGTGCCGGATCAATGCCCTGTTCGCGCACAAAGACTTCAGTCCGCACTTCCAGCGCAGCTTGCATATTGGCTTTGTCGTGGTGAAGAAAACGGATAACCTGCATCGGGAATAAAGGAGGATGCTGGTTTATAAATGAATTTTCAGGCCAGCATTCAAGCCGGCGGCGTGTTGGTCGAGCCGCGTGGTCGATTGGTTGGTGTTCAGATCAAGCAGGGCGTAGCGGAACCAGGGTTGCAGGCTCAGGCTTAGCTTCTCGTGAACATAATATTCTACTTCGGTGGCGGCCATCAGACTGATCCAGGCGTTGCTGCGGGACTGGGTGCGGTCGAAGACGTTGAACGAAAGTACATTTTCTATGGATGGGACAAGTTCATCCTGATGTTTGCGAACCTGCACATGATAAGCACCGCCGCCTTTGAGCGTCAGGGCCCAATTGTGAAGGTTCCAGCGGTATCCAAGGGTAAGCGGAATGTTCAGCAGGGTGTAGCGCGTCGTGGCTGTTTTACTCTCTTTATGAAATATTGAATCGGAGGTCAAATAAGTCACTAAGGCCAGGTTCTGTGTTTTCTGGAAATCAACGCCCAGGCCGCTTTCAAGAATCAGGTGGTGAATCTCCAGTCCGGCCGACAAGGCAACGCCCTGGGTAAATTGGTTTGTTTCGCGTTGAACCAGCCAGCCGGGCGTGTAATGCATGCCAACGAAGTAATGCAGCGGGCGGGCGTACTGCCAATTTCGGCTTAGTTTGCGGGTTTGGCGTGACGAAAGGGCGGAAAGATTTTCGGGCGTGGTTTGCGTCCATTGAAGGTCGCGGCTTCCAATACGTTGAATACCCAAAACACGTTCTGCCTGGGTGCTGGAGGTCAGGTCCGTAGAAAGTGCGCTTGTGTTCGCAAGGGCAAAGGATTCTTCGGAATTGACGGTTTGGGGTAAAAGCTTATTGTTGATCAGGTTTGTGGCCGAAGGATTGATGGACCGCGTGTTGGCGAGCGTGGAAGCTGGCTGGGCGGCGCCCTGTTCACGGGCTTCGGTTCGAAGAGGCAATGCCTCCTGCCTGGTGTTGACCGGGCTTAAGCTGGTGGTTGATGCTCCAGGGGCTGATGCGTCAGCGGTACGTAAGCTTAGGCCAGTAAGAGGAGCCGGGCGAAGCGCCTTTTCGGTCACCGTTTCCGGATGATCAAAAAGGGAAGCCATCCAAAGTCCGGACGCAATAAGAACAATAGAAGCAGCCAGCGGAATCCAAAGCCGTTTCCAAACGAAGAATGGGACCACGCGTTTTTCTGATCCGGGGATCCCGGCCAGGATGTTGTCCCAAACACCTTCCGGAGGTTCCTGCTGGTAATCTCCCAGCTTTTCCCTCATCAGGTTTTCAAAATCGTCAGGCCGTGCGTTCATAACTAATGATATTATACTCCTTTAATAACTTCTTCTGAAGGGCTGCCTTGGCGCGATGTAACTGCGATTTTGAAGTGTTCTCCGAAATCCCCAGCATCTGTCCGATCTCCTTGTGGTCATACCCCTCAATTACAAACAAGTTAAACACCATCCGAAACCCGTCCGGTAATTCCTGCACAACTTTCATCAACTCCTCTGTGGTGAGTCGGCTCAGGGCATCGTTGTCGATGTTGCTGTTCAGGCTAACTTCATCTACACTCAGGTCGCGGCTGTACTTCGTGTTCGCTTTGTAGTAATTGATCGCCGTATTTACGATGATCCGCCGTATCCATCCTTCAAAAGAACCGTCCCCACGGTAGTGTTTCAGGTTGGTAAAAACCCTGATAAACCCATCCTGCAGAACATCACTGGCTTCATCCCTGTGACGAACGTAGCGCAAACAGATGCCGTACATTTTAGCAGCATAACGCCGGTACAGCAACTCCTGAGCATACGGATCGTTCGCGAGGCATTTGTCAACAAGTTCCCGTTCAGGATCCATGATTATTGGACGGTTAACAGACATTGTTAAGAGTGCATAAGTTGCACACCCTTATAATTTTTCATAAAGGTAATCAAAAGTAACGTTTTTCAGCCGGATATAGTATGTCGGGAACGGGTATGGGTAGGGTGCAATCACAGCCCCTTTGGAATAGCCTCAATTAGGGTTCGCGTATAGGGGTGCGAGGGTTCGCGGTACACGTGATCCGCTTCGCCGGCTTCCACGATGCGTCCGTTCTGCATTACGATCATTCGGTCCGACATGAATTTTACCACCGATAGATCATGTGAAATGAACAGGTAGGTGAAGTTAAATTCGCGCTTTAGTTCGTTGAGCAGGTTAAGGACCTGAGCCTGCACTGAAACATCGAGGGCGGAGACACTCTCATCGCATACGATAAACTCGGGTTGCAGCGCCAGGGCCCGGGCGATGCAGAGGCGCTGCCGCTGGCCACCGGAGAATTCGTGCGGGTAGCGATAGAAGTGGGATTCATCAAGGCCAACCCGTTCCAGCAGGCCGATGATTTTATGCTTACGCTCCCGGGCGTTAGAACAGAGCCCGTGCACCCGCAATGGTTCGGTCAGCGCACGGCCTACCATCATGCGCGGATTTAGCGAAGAATAGGGGTCCTGAAAAATGATCTGCATTTTCGCCCGCAGAGCGCGTAGCGACGAGCCGCTCATGCGGCTGATTTCCTGGCCATGGTAAAAAATCCGCCCACTGTCGGGCCGGATCAGGCTTAATATGCTGCGCCCCAGCGTTGTTTTTCCACAGCCCGATTCACCAACCAGGCCTAAGGTTTCCCCGGGGTAAATGTCCAGACTTACGTCATCCAGGGCCCGCACAGATTCGGTGACCTTGCCCCGCCACGAACGCCGCAAGGGGTAATGAAGGCGCAGGTTCTCTACTTTAAGCAGGGGTTCGCGGCTATACAGGGCCGCGTGCTGCAATATGCGCTCTTCCAAACTAATACTATACTTTTTCTCCAGTTGGCTGAGGTCTTCTCCCTTTGTTTTATGCTCTATAAAGTCGCTCACCGTAGGTAGCAACCTTAGCCGTTTGGTGGGATCCGGCCGGCAGGCGATTAAGCCACGGGTGTAAGCTTCGCGGGGCTGACGGAAAATCTGTGCGGCCGTTCCGCTTTCAACAATTCGCCCCTTGTACATTACCTGAACCTCGTCCGCTATCTCCGCAACCACACCCAGGTCGTGGGTTATGAAAAGAACGCTCATGCCGAATTTTTCCTGAAGAGAGCGGATGAGTTCAAGGATGGTCTTCTGCAAGGTCACATCGAGGGCCGTCGTGGGCTCATCGGCAATGAGCACTGCCGGTTTACAGCACATAGCCATCGCAATCATTACACGCTGCTTCTGTCCGCCCGATAATTGATGCGGATATGAAGAGAAAATATCTCCGGGCCGGGGCAGCTTAACTTCATTGAACCATTCCAGCGTTTGTTCCTTTGCTTCCTTACGGTTAAGCTTTTGGTGAAGCCGGATGGCTTCGGCGACCTGCCGCCCGCAGGAATAAACCGGATTCAGTGAGGTCATCGGCTCCTGAAACACCATCGCAATTTTATTTCCCCGGTAGGCGCACATCTGCCGGTCGGTGAGCGAAACCAGATCGACGATGTGCCCGTTTTCACGGAAGAGAATTTCGCCCCCGGCAATCCGCCCTGGCGGTTCCGGAATGAGCCGCATTATCGAGAGTGAGGTGACGGATTTCCCGGAGCCGGATTCGCCGACAATGCCCAGCGTCTGCCCTGGCTTCAGCGAGAAGGAAACCTGCTGCACAGCCGGAAATATTATTCCCCCCTGGCTGAATTCCACGGAAAGGTTCCGGACTTCCAGAATGGGAGCCAGCTCCGACATATCTTAATGTAGCTTTGAACTTATCAGGTGAAGAAATTCCTGCCGTGTCTTTTCGACTAAAAAGGCACCGGTGAAGTCCGACGTGGTGGTCACCGAGTTCTGCTTTTGAATGCCACGCATCATCATACAAAGATGAAGCGCTTCAATCACAACCGCAACACCCAGCGGTTTTAGCGTTTGCTGGATACAATCTTTTATCTGTGTGGTGAGCCGCTCCTGTACCTGCAAACGGCGTGAATAGGCATCAACAACGCGGGGTATTTTGCTTAGCCCCACTATGTGTCCGTTCGGAATATATGCAATATGCGCCTTGCCGATGAAGGGCAACATGTGGTGCTCGCACATAGAATAAATTTCAATGTCTTTTACAATAACCATTTGCCGGTAATCTTCCTTGAACATGGCCGATCGAAGAATGTCTTCCGGATTCAGATCGTAGCCGTGCGTAAGAAACTGCATGGCTTTGGCAACCCGCTCGGGTGTTTTCAGCAAACCTTCCCGCTCCGGATCTTCGCCCACCAGGCCCAGGATGCTTTTGTAATTTTCCTTTAATTTGTCGATGACGTCCTGGTTGTATATTTCTACCTTTTCGTAATCGTCCATTTTGTTTTCGTTGGCCATTTCTTTGTTCAGATCGTTCATGGGGCAATGAGATTAGTCAGGTGCCAAATGTCTTTTCCGGATTGATCCGGAAGGCGCTGCGCTGCAAAGTTATTTATATTCCGGCGTCTTCACAAAAAAAAGAAAGGCCACCCAAAAGGCAGCCTTTCCATTGAATAAATTAGGTCTAGTAGAAGAAGATGCGGTTGTCCATGATCTCCGTCTTGTCCCGCAGCGCGTCGTACGCATCAAAGAAGCGGGGACGCTGGTTGGAGGGAATGCTGCTCATGTCGAGACGCTGGCTGAACAAGCTCATCATCTGTCCCTGAATCATGCGGTAATCCTGGGTGGCAGGAGCTTCTATCAGGTTGTCGATCTGCGCCACGTACACGGCCATATTTCCTTTTAAGGGGCCGGTTACTACTTTAGGTTTAGCAGCAAAGAGGGCGCCTATTACTTCGGGCTCCGGTCCAAACATCGGCAGATTGGTGTTGGCAAAGGTCAGGTTGTTCATGGTATCCACCGTGCTATTTAGTTTGGTAGCTAAGGCATACAGGTCCTTGGTGGTGCTGAGTGCGGTGGTAACATTGGCCATGATTTTCTCGGCTTTTTTCTCACGCTTCACCAGCGACTCTATCATCGGTTTTACCTGTTCAAGCGGCAGAATCCCTTTTTCGTAACGGTTTACCAATAAGGCTACAACGTATTTGCCCTGGGCATCGAAAACCTGTTCTGAGACAGCACCCACTTCGGTCTTTTCATCAAAGGCCCAGCGGATAATTTCGCGCGAAATATCCAGACCCGGCAGCGTGTACTGTAATTTCTGAACGCGCTGTGCACTACGTTTGTTCAGGCCTTTTGTTGCCAGCGTCGATTCAAAAGAGGCTTTATCGCGTGCCTGGCCAACAAATTCACTGGCTTGTGTGAAATAGTTATTGAAAGTCTGAGAGCCGGGCTTAATCTCGCGAACAATATTGGCAATCTTTACTTTCTTCACAGCCGGTGTAGCATTCTGGAAATAAAGAATATGGTAGCCGAGGTTCGACTCGATGATCCTCATGTCTCCTTTTTTCATTACCAAACAGGAATCGTAGAAGAATTTCATGTTCAGATCACCATCCACAAACCAGTTGAGGTTGCCGGTATCTTGTTTTGCTGTCTGGTATTCGGATTTCTGTAAAGCAAGACTGGCAAAAGCAGTAGGATCTTTCCGCAGTATGGTCAGCATGCTGTCGCAGCTCGCCTTCGCTTGCTGGCGGGTACGGCTGACACCTGATTGCTGCTGCTGGGCAACACTGGGTGCATCCTTGTGCATAACCAGAATATGACTTGCCTTAACCGAGTCCGGACGCATCTGGGTTTGCACCAGGCGAGCCAGATAGTAGGTGTCGTTTTCAAGGTAGGGCGCAACCGAGGTGCCGATGGCCGCATTAAATAACAAGGAATCAATACGCGGGGGCAGCTGGTCTTTTTTCAGGTAGGTGCTGTCGTAGAGTACGTCGCTTCGTCCGTTTACAAATACGTCAATGTCCTTAAGGTCGACGGTCTGAAACTCCTGATAGGTGAGTTTTATTTCGTCTTCCACTTTCTTGCGGTCAGCCTCAGAGGGAACAACATCCCAAATGATATAGTCAATGTCACAGGCTGCATCGGTCTTGTATTCGAAGGAATGCTCGTCGTAGTATTTCTGATAATCTTCATCCGTAAGTGCAATGGTTTTGTCGTCGATGGTCTGGTATTTAACGCCCACCATGCGAACCTGTGCCATACGGCCGGACTCTTCGTACATGCGCTTTGCAAATGCTTTGGGAACATAATATCCTTTTGCGATCAGCGTATTGTATTTCTCGGCGATGCGTTGTTTCTTAACCGCTTCTTCCAGCTCTTTCCACTGTGCTTTCTGATCATCCTGCATCTGATCAAAATTGGTCAGGATGTTTTTAATCTGCGCAACATCAACACGGCCGGTTTGCGGATCAGCGAAACTCTGGGCCACATAGGGGTGAATAAATTCCCCGGCAAAAAGATCGTATAATTCTTCGGGGCTGATGGATGCGGTGGGCGATTCTTCATGCTCCACAGCAATACCAAGTTCCTTATACTGTTTGGATAGAATAATCTCTCGTTCCATCTGATCCCAAACCATCATCATGATGCTGTAATCATCCTGAGGACTGAGGTTTTCCTGCCCGGATTGCATCTTGATACGTTCTGTCTGCTGGGCCACTTTCGCATCAAAATCAAGTTTGGAAATTTTTTCACCATCAATTTCACCAAAGTCAAGATTGCCTCTTCGGCAACTACTCGGGCCTAATAAATCCTGGAGTACGAAACTCGCCAACGCGACACCAATGATCACGATTAGAAGGCCGGAGTACTTTCTGATTTTTCCAATAACTGCCATATCACGTATTCTTTTTTATAAGCCTGCAAATGTACTACAGAATATGTTAGTAAAAAAGTTTTTTTGAAAGCCGAATCCAATTAACTGATAATAAGAGAAATGGCTATTTTTCGTGGACGGCTTCGCCCGGTAGGCGGGCTCTGCGGGTGCCAGAGCCGGGCGTCGTTAGCGAATAATCGACAGGCGAACCTGTTCGATACGCGTATCGCTGGCCTGAAGAATGGTGAAACGGAAGATACCCACTTCGATCAGATCGTTGACCCTGGGTATGCTTTCCTGATGATGAATGATAAATCCCGCCAGGGTACTGTAGCTGTCGTCAACCGGGAGTTCTAATTTGTATTTTTCGTTCAGGTAATCAATTTCGAGGCGGCCTGAAAACTGGTATTCGTTTTCCGAAATTACTTTTTCCACAAAATGCGCTTTGTCAAATTCGTCATCAATTTCGCCAACAATTTCTTCGATCAGGTCTTCCAGGGTAATCATTCCCGAGGTGCCGCCGAATTCGTCCAGCACTACGGCTGCATGTTTGCGCGATTGAATGAATTGTTTCAGCAAATCGCGGGCGGGCATGGTTTCCGGGCAAATCAGTATGGTGATCAGGATGGATCGTATGCTTTTCGGACGGCGGAAGAGGTCGTAACTGTGTACGTACCCAATGATGTTATCAATGGTATCCTGATAGATCAAGACTTTGGAATGCCCGGTCGAAATAAAGGCTTCCCTGAGCTCCTCAAGGCTATCGTTAATCGCCAGTGCCGTGATTTCGTTCCGCGGAATCATACAGTCGCGCACTTTCAGATTTTTAAAATCAATTACGTTCTGAATCATCTGAATTTCTGAGGTGATATTTTCCTGGGCTTCTTCAGCGGGCTCGTATCCATCGAGAAAATGATCCAGATCCACATGGCCAAAATGATGAGCGTTTTCGGTAAAACGAATCTTAAACACCCAACGGATCAGCAATTGTGATCCTTTCACAAAGAGAAATTGCAGCGGATAAAGAAGATAGAAAACGATAATGAGCGGCATCGAAAAAACACTGATGAGCCGGTCAGGATTGAGCCGGAACAGGGTCTTGGGCAGAAATTCAGCCAGCAGGAGAATAATCAGCGTGGAGACCAGGGTCTGCAGGATCATTACCACGGAGTCGTTGCGCAAGGCGCCTGGCAACAGGTTAAGCAGGAAGGGTTCCAGCAACGCAGCCATGGCCATACCGTAAAGGACAAGGGCAATATTGTTGCCTACCAGTATGGTGGAGACAAAGTCGGAAGGATGCCGGGTAAAAAAGGATAAGATTCGGCCCGACGTTAGTTTGTTTTTGCGGTCAAGCTCAATTTTCAGCTTGTTGGCGCTGATAAACGCGATTTCAATTCCTGAAAACAGGAAGCTGAAAATGATGCTGATGATGATGATGCTGATCCAGGTTATCATCTCGAAGTTCCCGTTGTTTCTCCCGGCTTGCCGGCCGCCTCATCCGAGGGCTGCTCGTCCATGCTGACGTAGAACGTACCGCGGGGTTTCTTTATAATCCATTTATCGAAGGTCTCATCCGCCTCCATGCCTTGACCGTACAGGATTTCATCTTTACGTTTGATTTTTACAAAGACATCGGAATAGATGATTTTGCGTGTTTGATCCCAGATCAAATGTTCAGTATTGAGTTGTTCACCGATGCTGTTGACGACCACTACATCATGCCGGGCTTCCATGAGCGCCGATTTCTCGCGTTTAATGGCGTAACCGGCGGTGAGCTTTGTGCGGGGCCGTAAAACGGAATCAAAGAATACCACGGAAATACCCTTGGGCATCACCAGGTAAGGGTCTTCACCTCCATAACGGTTGGCAAGCGGGCTTCTCATGATGGCCTGTATTTGCGCCGAATCACTGTACACCATCTCGACATTTTCCCCGGATTCCAGCGGAAAGGTGTCCTTGTAGCTCAACGCGCTCACCTCGCTGATGTCGTTGCGGCAGGCCGTTGCGCCCAGCAGGAGCCCGGTGAGCGAACAGAGTATGATAAGGAATGATTTCACAGGATAAAAGTACATAAAATATCAGAACTGTTCGGGTCGCGCACGAACCGTTGTTTTTTGCTGAATCCAGCAACCGACGGTGTAGGTGTCGCCCGGATTCAGGTGGTGAAAAAACAGCAAATTCGTGCTTGGAAAGTGCTGACGGCAGAGGTTTAGCTTGCCATTGGCCTCATCCTTAAGTCCCGCATCGTACTGGGCCGCCATCAGGTACTGATCCGCGGCTACCCAGTAAACAGCAGCCTCCGTAATTTCTTCGTTCTGGCCGCAGGTCGTGGCGGCCGCTCTGTAAACATCTCCCTTCAGCATATAGGCGCGGCCGTTGCTCGGTTGTGCTTTGATTGCTTTTTCGGCCATGTCGTTGGCCGCCCGGAAGTTTTGCATCGCTTCGCAGGTTCGGCCGGCAGCAACATAACAGGCCGATTTCTGCCGGACATCCGTGTATTCCCCCGCCGCCTGGGTAAAATACGACAACGCAGTGTTGTAGTCTTTGTGGTTGAAGGCACTATAGCCCAGGAGTAGCGCCGATTGCGGCCCTGGGTTTAATTGATGGAGACGTAGCGTGGCGGCTTGAAAGACGTCAAGATCATAACACTGTAGGGCGGAAAAAAGACGTGTCATGGTTCTCAAACGGGCGGTATCGGCACCGGCCACTTCGTCGCGGAAATAGCGGCCCAGGGCTTCGCAGTCAGCCCACGACAGCAGCGAACGATCGGCCAGCACGATTGCTTCCGCCGGCGGTTCTGAGATGGAGTCTTCTGCGCTCAACGCCAGCGAAAGCAGGTCTTGAACACGAAGGTACACATGCATCACTTCCGCCGTATCGGTGATTCCTTCACGGTTCAACGCTATCGATGTGTTTAACATTGCCAGCAGGACAGCCGGTGTGCTTTCTTGCTGCAGCGAGGAAACGGAACGCACGAGATGCCCGTATGCCCTGCGCTTTTCGGAAGGACGAAGGTTGATTAGATCGAGCCCCAGACGAGCGTTCACGGATCCTGAATCAGAAAAACGGGCAATCCGGTGCTCATACAGTGAGAGTAAGGTATCCAGCCTTTGCTCGCGCAACAGGCTGTCGGTGCCGTTAACCACCAGATGCCGATAAATATTCCCACCGTCGATGTAAAAGTTTGGGCGCTGTGGACCGCAGCCCCGGTAAACGATCTGCCACGGAACCCGGGCCTCTTCCCAGCGACTGCGGGCGGCCAGTTCACGATACATGGCCAGCTGTGTAAGGCAGTAAACGGAATCGTATTTCACGACCGGCGCAGTAAGCGTCACTTCTTTTGTTGAAGGCGATGCCTTCAGCGATGCTTCCGTAGGCTTACACGAAGTCAGCAGAAAAATAGTTTGAGGGAGAATCAGGAAGGACAGGATGATTACAGAAGCCCCGATCCGTCGTACAGCTTTCATCGGCTTAGTCGATTTTGCGTCGGAAGAACCAATGCTCACGAATGGTTAATCCAAGTACCCCGCGAATAAAGGTTTCCTTGATTAGCTTTTCGGACGTGGTGCCGCGACTGCCCGCCTCGAGGGCAAGATTGATGGAGGAGCCCGAACGCCGGAACGGCAATCCGAAACCCAGTGATACAGCATACGAGGAGATGTCGCGCGTGTGAAGGTTCAGGTAGGTGTCTTCGAAACGAATTCCGGCACGGTAGGTTATTTTCCGGAAGTAGCTTGAAACGGAAGAGTGTTTGGGCGTTATCTGGAAACCAAACGATGCACTCAGGTTGTCTTGCAGGGAATCACGTTCTTCAAAGGCTGAATATTCGCTCCAGTTCTGCCAGGCTGCATCTACGCCCAGCATCCAGTAATTCTTTTTCCCCACCATAAACCCCCCGCCAATTCCACCCGGGATATGAATCTTGCCTTTGACGTTATCATCAAATACAATAGTGTCGCGCGTGATCTCAGTGTCGGTGGAAACGACAAAGCGTTCTACCAGGTAAGTGTTGCCACCGCTCAGGCGATAGGGAACCTGGTACACCAGGCCGGCATTCAGGAAGAGCTTATTGTTGAAGGTATGATGATATTGCAGACCGGCATCAAAATTAAAATCATTGACGACCATGGCGTTGGTGATCCGGGTATCGAAGACATAAGCAAGTTCGCTGAAATATACCGATTTTACGTGTTCCAGTTTTCCAAAAAGAAAAGAGGCGTTAAACCCAACCGAAAGGTCGCGGAAAATTTTAAACCCACTACCGATGTGGAATTTGTTGATGCTTCCGTTGCCAATATATTCGTGCCCAACGTTTCCAATGCCCGGAACCGTGTCTTTAATGAGTAATCCGTAACCTGTATTGCTGTAAGGCGTGAGTCCGATGGAAGCCCCCCACCAACGGGTCACCGGGAAACCAAACGTGAAATACCCAAGCGTGGTGTTGTTGTTAAATCCCTGCGAACTGCTGGCGGTTTGTAAACGGTTAAAATGGGTCGAAATACCTACATCAAAAAGGAAAGACAGCGAGTCAAAACTGGAGTAGGAGGCCGGATTGCCTGTATTCATGGTGAGACTGTCGCGTACACCGTAAGACAAACTGCCCATTCCCATATTTTTTGCGAAAGGGTTGGGATGCAAATCGCCCAATCCATAGCGGGAGTAAGGTGAACTGATGCGAACCTGAGCCAGGGCGCTGTGCAGGATGAATACTAAGAAGATGAAAATTATGAATCGGTTACTTTTGTGCATTATACGCTAGAATTAAATTTAGTCCCTGCATCACAAGATCCGGAGCTGCAAAGATGCGATTTTTTAGCGGTCCGGCCAAATATTCCATGTCGCCCCCGCTCATAACCACCTTTAAACCCGGGTATTTCTTTTCATACTGGGCAATGCATGCCCGAATTTCCGCCAGAGCACCATTCATCACACCTGACTGCAAAGAACCTTCTGTATCTCTTCCGGTAAGCGGAAAGTGCAGCGGCACCTGCAATAACGGAAGCCGCGCCGTAAAAGTATGCAGGGCCGAAAATCGCATGGCCAGTCCCGGCGAAATGGCCCCGCCCAGATAGGATCCGGCCGCCGTAACAAAGTCGTATTTGATGCAGGTTCCGGCGTCAATGGCCAGTACCGGCCGTCGGGGAAATAAGGCCTGGGCGCCAGTAGCACAGGCCAGCCGGTCGGTCCCCAGAGTTTCCGGACTGCGGTACAAGTTTCGGATGGGCAGGGGTGTTCCGGGACCGGGTATAAGCAGCGGAAATTTCTTATGCAGGGATTTCACCAATTTCGGTTGGGGACGGGCAACGGAGGAAAAAACGGCAGCATCCACTACCACGCCGGCACAAAAGGCTTCAATGTCTTGCAGGCTGAGCTCAGTCAGCACCTGCCGGCGCACAATACAGCCCGCTGAAAAAAGCGCCATCTTTACCTGGGTATTGCCCGCGTCAAGAATCAGGTTCATGGGGTATTCCGTGAAATTCACCACAAAGATACGGGAAATTAGTGAGCTCTCTGCCACCCCGGCCGCCGAGTGGAAAACCCTGACCCATTGAAAGAAAGCACCGTTCTGCGGCCGTTGGATAAAATTTTTTTGGTAGTTTCGGGAATCTTATTAATTTTGCAGTCCCTTTCGGGGATGGCATCGTAGCTCAGTAGGTAGAGCAGAGGACTGAAAATCCTTGTGTCACTGGTTCGATTCCGGTCGATGCCACCAAAAACAGCCCGCTTTTGCGGGCTTTTTTTTTGACCCCCGGCGGGATGATCTCGTATCAGGGGGAAATTCGTATCTTTGCTGGTTATAAACAATAAATGCGCAGGGCTTCAGTTATAGCATATTGTCGCTGAGGTGTCCGCAACGATATTCGTCCATTATGGGTTTCTTCGGTTTTGTCAGAACAAAGTATTTCTGGATGCACACCGCCCTGGCGGTGGTTCTTAGCATTGTGCTTTTATGGGTGACCCTTAAAGTAGTGAGCCTTTACACCCTTCATGGAACATCCATCGAAGTGCCTGATTTTACCGGGAAGTACATCAGTGAACTGGAAGATTATGCGGATGAATATGATGTTACCTTCGAAATTATTGACTCTGTCTATGATCAGAGCCTGACCAAGGGAACGGTTATCCTCCAGGATCCCATCGGTGGAACCCCGGTGAAGGAGGATCGAAAGGTCTACCTCACGGTCGTTTCCCAACATGCCGAAATGGTCAGTATGCCCGAGCTGGTCGATCTGACCTTACGCCAGGCCTCCGCTATGTTGGAAACGTACAGCCTGAAAGTGGGCAAACTGACGTATGTACCCGATATTGCTCAGAACGCCGTCCTGCAACAGAAATATAAAGGGCGCAGTATCGCCACCGGAACGCGCATCGAAAAAGGATCCAAAATAGACCTGGTGCTGGGTCAGGGCGAAGAAAATGTGAAGATTGAAGTACCCGATGTGTACGGCCTGAAACAGGGCGAAGCCCTGCGACAACTTAAGGTGGCCGGTCTGAACATCGGGGAAGAGCATTTTGAAGACGGGCGCGACACAACGGTTTCACGGGTTTATAAAGTCGTTCCCGGGAAGCATAGCGTGGTCACCATGGGCACCAACGTGGAGGTGTATTACCGTTCCGAAAAGAAGCATTCGTTTACTAAATAAACCCTTTGAGCACGATGAAAAAGACCATCATTCTCCTTGCATTTTTCGCCGGACTACTGCTCCCGGCCCAGGCACAGGAGTCCCTCTTTCCCCTGATGGTGAATCCCGCGCTGAAGGCGGGGAAGAATGTTGTTCGTCCACCCGTGAAGGCCAGTACCGCACTCCGCCTGCCTTTTCTCGACGATTTCTCCCACGACGATCTGGCGCCGGATCCGGCACGCTGGCAGGATCGCTATGCCTTTGTGAACCGAACATTCGGACCGAATCCACCCTCCCTCGGCATGGCTACCCTTGATGCAATCGATGATACCGGCGCGGTCTACACCTGGGCCACCCCAACGCCCTTTGAGGCGGATGTGCTGACATCTCAGGCCCTGCGGCTGGACTCTGTCTTTACGGGAACACCCGATGTGATGAACGTTTCCGACTCCCTCTACCTTAGTTTTTATTATCAACCCCAGGGCATCGGCAATGATCCCAACCCGGAAGATTCCCTGCTGCTGGAATTTTACGATCCCACCTCCGACGACTGGTACCACGCCTGGTCCAGCCCCGGACTCACCTACCAGGCTTTCTACGCCATGTACAACCGTTCGTTCCGCCAGGTTATGGTCCCCATCCGCGATACCATGTTCCTGAAAGACGGCTTCCGCTTCCGCTTCCGCAATTTTGCCAGCATCGCCAACAACAACCTCCCAAGCTGGCAAAGCAACATGGACCAGTGGAACATCGATTACGTTTACCTTAATTACAACCGCAGTAAAAATGATACGGTATACGACGACATTACCTTTGTGAATCCCCCGCAGCCGCTGCTGAAGAATTATACCCAAATGCCCGCCCGCCAATTCAGCAATACCGAACTGCGCGCTTCGTTTACGAATAGCATCAGCAATCTCAACAGTACCATCAATAATATTTCCTACCAGTATACTGTCCGTGAAATCGACGGCGCCTACACGCATACGTACCTTGGCGGTGATTACGATATCCTGCCCTGGCTTACCAACGGTTATCACACCTGGTCGTTCCACGCCACACCACTGGTCGATTTTACCCTGCCGGCCCTCAGCGGCGATAGTGTCTCTTTTGAAATCACCCATGCCCTGGGCATCAACGGCTGGACCGATGATATTTTGGCCAACGATACCATGAAATTCCGCCAGGATTTTTATAATTATTATGCGTATGATGATGGAACGGCGGAAGCGGGCTATGGCCTGGCCGGCGCGGGCTCCAAACTGGCCTATTCGTTTACCCTGGCGCAGCCCGATACACTGGGCGCTGTGCAGATGTTCTTTAACCAGACCTATACGCCGCCATCTTCGCGATATTTCTATCTGATGGTGTGGGAATCCCTGAATCCCGAAAAGGTGATATACAAATCAAAACGCATGCGCCCCATCGTCGGCGACAGCCTTAACGCGTTTCACACCTACTACATCGAGGATTCGGTTTTACTGCTCAGTGGCACATTCTACGTGGGCTGGCAACAGGTCACCGACGAAGTGCTGAACATCGGCTTCGACCGCAACAACGACGCCTCTTCCCATGTGATGTACAATGCTGAAGGCAGCTGGGAAAGCACGGCCTTCCAGGGCGCCATGATGATGCGGCCGGTGCTGGGAACCGCCGGGCAAGCTAAAAAAGCATCCCCCAACTTCTACGAAAGTGATGACCTGACGGTGAAACTTTATCCCAATCCCGTGGCGGGCGACCAGCTCAATCTGAACCTGCCGGCCAACTACCAGGAACTGGATCCGGAACATACCATGACCGTCGAGATCTTTTCGCTCCAGGGCGTGTGCCTGTATGAAGGACCGTTTGCCCAATCACTTGACCTGTCTTTCCTGGCACAGGGCTATTACATGCTGCGGCTGAATTCGTATGCCTCGGGTGAGCGCTGCGTGGCGAAGTTTTCGGTAATCCGCTGATATCAGTTGAAACAGCTCTTTAACGCAATTTCCAGTTGTGTGATTTTGTATGGTTTTGCCAGAATATTTTTATCGGCATCCAGCAAAAAGAAGCCCGGGGTTTTCCAGGTGTTGTATTGAATCAAAAGCTCACTGTCTGGCCCTTTCAGGTCGCTGACGTGAATCCATTGCGGATCGGTTTCACGCACGCCCGCTGCCCAGGCCGCGCGGTCGGTGTCGATGGATACCGCTACCAGTGCCAGCCCGAGCGGATGATACTGCTCGTACAAGGCTCGCAGCGCGGGCATAATCTCATGGCAATGCGGACAATCGCTGCTCCAGAAGAGCAGGAGGGTGGCCCGGCGCTGAAGTTCGTATAGACTGAACCGGTTTCCGTTGATATCTGTAAGCTCCAGTGATGGCGCGGGCTTGCCGATGGCCAGGTTACGGATCGCCCCGGCCCGCGCCAGGTAGGTCTCCGCCCCGGCAATGTCGCAGGCCTGAGGTTGCACATAGGTGTCGACCAGGTGGGTGAAAACCTTTTCCCAGCTACTCTGTTCAAAGGTGTTTACCAGCACTTCCAGGGCATAGTCATACATTAGCGGCCAGGGGGCAAAGCGTTTCAGAATGGTGTCGGCAGCACGTATGTAGTTCTCCGTGGAGGGCGGATCCCCGAATTCACTCATGTAATTGGTCAGGCTGCGGTAGATAACTTCGGTGTACAGCAGCCGCGAATCGCTCAGCGCCAGTTGATCAAAGTAATGATCGCGCAGAAATTCATAGGCGTTGGGATACGGATAGGCCCCGGGCGTTTTCAGGTACGCCAGGTAATCCGGCGGACGATAAGCCTTGATGATGTTGGCCACCAATCCGCCCCGTGCCGCCCGCGCCAGGCTGTCGGTGATGAGGTCCATCCGGCGGTTCAGGAACAGCGCCCTTTTTTGCAAACTATCCAGCCGGGGTGTCATGACGCCACCCGATGCCTGGTACAATACGTTGCCTTCGGCCGCGATAGCGCTGATAGCTTTGTCGATGATCCCCGACGCAGCCCACCAGGAATAGTAAAGGCTGTTCTCCGTACTGGACAACACGCGGAGGCTGCGGCGCAGATTGTGCAGGTCGCTCTCCAGGCGGACGTCTTCGTGATTAAGGATAACATCGGTAAATAGGGTGTCGGCAAAGAGGATACGGTACATGCCGGCTTGCAGGGTGTCCGGCAGGGCGAAGGTAATCAGCCCGTCACGGCTGCGACAGGAATCCAGCGGCTCGAATTCGTTGCCCTGGATGGAAAGCAGGTACACCCTGCCGTCGCTCAGGTTGTTTACCTTGTATTGCAAGCTGTAGGTGCTTTGCGCTTGCGCGGAAAAGCTTGTTGCCAGCACCAGAAGAACCGGCCACAGGAAAGACTTGATATTCATAGGTACGGGCATTTAAAGGGAACGTATGATCCGTGCTTCCTTGCCGGCTTCATCACTCCTGAGTTCTAAGTGGTCACCGTCAAATACGGCGTACGTAAACAAAGAAACCCAGTCGCCCAGGTTGATGTAGCGGGCTCCGCCGCTCAATTCAATATCGAACGGAAGATGCCGGTGACCGAAAATAAGGTAGTCGTAGTGTTCGCGGGTTGCCAGTTCCCGGGCGTACACCAGCAGCCGTTCCCGTTCCGGACCCTGGCAGACCTCGTCGGTATCACCGCGCGCCACGCGGCTTTTACGCGAGAAGTACAAGGCCAGCCGTATCCCGAAATTCGGATGCAGGCGCGCAAAAAGCCACTGAAAGAAACGGCAGGCAAACATTCGCTTGATGACCTTATAGCCTTGATCGCTCGATCCCAGTCCGTCGCCATGGCCGATCAAAAAGCGCTTCCCGGCGATTTCCCGCACCACCGGCTCGCGGTAAATGTCAATACCGAGCTCACGTGGGAGGTAGCCGAACATCCACATGTCGTGGTTGCCGGTGAAATAGTGAATTTTGATGCCCTGGTCCGAAAGTTCTGCCAGCTTGCCCAGCAGACGTACATAGCCTTTGGGGACCACGGTAGCGTATTCAAACCAAAAATCAAAAATATCGCCCAGGAGGTAAATCTCGCTGGCATCCGCACGGGCCCGCTCCAGAAAGGCCACCAGGCGTTGCTCACGCGCACGGCTCGCGGCGTAGTCCGGCACCCCGAGGTGGCTGTCGGAAAGAAAGTAAATTTTTGATGGGGCGGTTGGTGCGTTCACGAGGTTTTTAGAATTTATAATAACGCTGGAGATAATTTATCAATTGCTCGTCAGTCGGTCGTTTCAGAAGTATACGGCCATCGGGTGCGATCAGGAATACGCTGGGGAGACGGGCCAGGTTGTATTCGTCTACCACCGGACTTTTCCATTCCATGAGGTCGGAGGCCTGCGGCCAGTTCATCCGGTGTTCGCGTAAGCTTTGTTCCCACCGTTGGCGGTCTTTGTCGAGTGAAATGCTGAAAACGCTAAAGCCTTTGGATCCGTATTTCTGGAAAAGACTTTTATACGTGGCCAGGGCCGGTGTGCACTCCGGCGACCAGGAGGCCCAGAAATGCAGCAGTACCGTTTTGCCGCGGAAAGAGGATAGCGTGGTGATCTGGCCGGCGGGATCGTTAAGCTGAAGCGGAGGGGCAATAAATCCTGAATCCAGGCGGCTTTCACGCATCTGACGTGCTGCCTGATGTGCGCGGATTTCGCCGACACGTTTGTGCAATGCCTTGATATGTTGATTTTCCGGGTACTTTGTGGAAAGTCCGTGATCCACCTGTTCAAAAAGTTCCCCGTCTTCCCGTTCGTTGACCATTCGCATGCCGCCGAATAATTGATAAAGCCCCAGCAGGGAGGCCAGGGAGGATGCATTTTTGCGGACAAATCCCCGGACGAAGGTCTGCTGATCCTGGTACAACTCTATGAATGCCGTATCCACGGCTGACTTCACGGAATCGAAGCGCGGATGAAGCTGCTGCTTTTTCAGCACATTCAGGAGCGAATCAGAACGGCGATAATTGTTCCGGGTATGCCGGTTGAGTTCATACACCAACTGTGAACCCGGCGATCCCTGTATGGTATAGGTTTCGGAAAGCTGCATCGCATCCCCTTCCACCACGGCGTATTCGCCGTCTTCCATGAGCAAGGTAACGAAATTATTGTGGGCCGTTCCCAGCAGGAAAAAGCCCGGTCCCTCGGTCATGTGACGGAAAATGAAGGATCCCTTGTTATCCAGGGGCATGGAATCAATCATCCGCAGGCTGTCAGCGGTAAGCTCCATGAGCCGCATCATCTCGCCCTTGGTATTGCGGAGCGTTCCCTTCACTTCAAATTCACCGTCCGCCAGTTCATCGTCGCTGCCGCAGGCGCTGAATAGCAGCAAGCCGGCACACAGGCATCCCAAAAGGAAGCTCTGTCCGGCATCGTTTATTTTTTTTCGCTGGGTATGTTTTTGTCGAAATCGGGCCGTGTGGCAGTGTAATTCACAATAACGTGGCCCAGAATCCGGTCGATGCCGTAAACCGGTGCAACCACTTCCAGCTCGTCGTTTTCGAGCCGGTTGAGCTGTATCTTTTCCAGGCCTTTAATTTTGATGAAAAAGGCCGATGGGTAAAGACTTCCTTCGTCTTTTTTATCGGTGGAATACTTCACGCGTGCATCGGGGGTGATCATTTTGATGTTATTGAAGCCGGGTGTCTGCACCAATTCACTCATGATGTTGCGCAGGTCTTCGGTGCGTTCGCTCAGCACCTGAGCGCGCACAGCCCAGGTAAACACGCGGGTCACGTTTTGCAGATTCTCTTCCGTGTTCTTCATCATCATCTCCGTCGCCTGTTTCTTCAGGGCAGACAGCTGATGTTCCTTAACAAGGTAAACAACCAGGGGCAGTAGTATCAGAAGGCATAGCAATACAATGATCAGTATTGTTTTCGCGCCGGGTCTTTTCCGTGCCGTTTGCTTCGGGGTGTTCTTAACCTCGGGT
>CAZPDS010000027.1:27816-32195 GCA_964585485.1 uncultured Bacteroidales bacterium | reverse complement strand
CCACCATCATGGTTTTCGTGGCGGTGATTGTCATCGGGATTTACTCGTTTTTGAAGCTCCCCGTCGACTTGTATCCGGAGATTGAATTTCCGGCCATTATGGTGTATACGAACTACACAGGAGCTAATGCGGCGGATATAGAGACCAATATTTCGGAGCGTGTAGAAAGCACGCTAAATACGGTAAGCGATCTGAAAGAAGTGTACTCCACTTCGCGTGACAACGCCTCCATCGTCACCCTTGAATTTGAATACGGGGTTGATCTGGATGCCGCGGCCAACAATGTGCGCGATGCGCTTGGTATGGTTGAGCCGTACTTGCCGGATGGTTCCGACAAACCTGTCATTTTCAAGTTCAGCAGCAACATGATGCCCATCCTGATGTTCGCCATCACGGCGGATGAAAGTTACGAAGGCATCGAGGAAGAATTGCAGGAAAAGCTGGTCAATCCGCTGAATCGTATCGATGGTGTAGGTTCCATCAGCATGATCGGTGCCCCCATTCGTGAGGTTACTGTAAACGTTGACCCGCGACGGATGGAGGCTTACAACCTGACGATCGAACAAATTGGCACCGCCATTCGCATGGAGAACCTCAATACCCCGGCGGGTAAAGTAGACATGGGTGAAATGAGCTATCCGCTGCGTGTGGAAGGCGAATTCAGCAGCAGCGACCAGATCCGCAACATTGTGTTGGGAAATTTCCAGGGCAAAACCGTGTACCTTCGCGATGTCGCCAGCGTGAACGACAGTATCAAAGAGATGAGTCTGGACGAGACCATCGACGGCCGTAAGGGCATCCGTCTGATGATCATGAAACAATCGGGTGCCAATACGGTGGCCATTGCTAAAGACATCGAAGAAAAAATTGCCGAGTTGCAAAAAGATCTGCCGGCGGACGTAAAAATCGAAACGATTTTCGACACCAGCACCTTTATCAACGACTCCATCAGCAACCTCTCGGAGACCTTGCTGTTTGCCTTTCTCTTTGTGATTCTGGTGGTAATCTTTTTCCTGGGACGCTGGCGGGCAACCTTCATTATTATTCTAACGATCCCCATATCTCTGATCGTAGCCTTTATTTACCTTGGTATATCTGGCAGCACCATCAACATCATCTCCCTCTCGGCCCTTTCCATCGCGATCGGGATGGTGGTTGACGATGCCATTGTGGTACTTGAGAACATTACGCGGCATATTGAAA
This sequence comes from uncultured Bacteroidales bacterium, assembly GCA_964585485.1. Taxonomy (GTDB): domain Bacteria; phylum Bacteroidota; class Bacteroidia; order Bacteroidales; family CAIWKO01; genus CALGYY01. The sequence continues at coordinate 30,992 of CAZPDS010000027.1, read as the reverse complement.
GGGGCAGCACGCCGAGGGAAGCGGCGATCTACGCGACCAATGAGGTTTGGCTGGCGGTAATAGCCACCACGCTGACCATTGTGGCCGTGTTCTTCCCGCTGACCATGGTATCGGGTATGACCGGGATATTATTTAAACAATTGGGCTGGATTGTTACCATAACCATCGTCACGTCCGCCGTTGCGGCTATTACCATCACCCCCATGCTGAGCTCCAAACTGCTTTCGATGAAGCCCCTCAGCAAAAAACAGAAATGGTACAGCCATGAAAAGCTGGTCGTGCCCTGGTTAAACAAACTCGATAATTTTTACGTCAGAACATTGCAGTGGTCACTGCGCCACAAGCGGATCATCGTGTTTTCCGCCATTGGCATTTTCGCGGTCTCTATGCTACTGGCCACCCAACTAAAATCAGAATTTATACCGGCCACCGATGAAGGTCGGATGTCGGCCGAAATTGAGTTACAACCTGGCGTCCGGGTTGAAGAAACAGTAAAGATCACCCGGAAAATTGAGGAATTCATCAATACGAACATTCCGGAAAAACTGCTGCTGTCCACCTCCTCCGGAAGCAATGATGCGGCCAGTTTTGCCGCGCTGTTCCAGCGTTCCGGGTCCAACATCATCAACATCACCATGCGCCTTACGAAAGCATCGGAGCGCGACCGCAGCACCGACGACATTTGCGATGAACTGCGTAAGTACCTTTCCTCCTTACCGGAAATCGTAAAATACAAGGTAACCTCCGGCGGCGGTGGTCCGGCCATGGGCGGTTCCAATACCGTAGATGTCGAAATTTTCGGATATGATTTTGACAAAACCACGGGTTTGGCCAACGAATTATCCGAAAAGATCAGTAAACTAGAAGGGGCACGCGATGTTACGATCAGCCGTGAATCCTCAAAACCCGAGTTGCGGGTAACCTTCGATCAGGAGAAAATGTCGCAAAACGGTTTAAATACCGCCACCGTAAGTACGATGTTGCGTAATCGCTTCCTGGGTATGACCTCCACGCTCTACCGCGAATCGGGCAATGAGTATGATGTGGTGGTTCGCTTTACGGAAGACTACCGCAACTCCATTACCGACATTGAAAACATCGCCATCCCCACCACCACGGGCATTATCCGCATGGGCGACATCGCGAAGGTGGAGGAATTCTGGTCGCCGCCCAACATTGAGCGCAAACGCCGCGAGCGCTTAGTTACGGTTTCGGCCACGCCCTATGGCGTATCGCTGGGTGAACTGGCCGGAAAGATTCAGGCGGAAGTCGACAATACGGTAAAGCCTGCCGGCATCATGGCCGAGGTGGGTGGAGCCTATGAAGACATGCAGGAATCCTTCACGGACCTTGCCTTGCTGATGATGCTCAGTTTACTGTTGGTGTACATCGTGATGGCCGCGCAGTTTGAGTCGTTCAAGATGCCGCTGATCATCATGGCCTCCATTCCCTTTGCCTTCTCGGGGGTAATTCTGGCTCTGTTGCTGACCAATACTACGCTTAGTATCATCGCGGCCCTGGGAGCTATCCTGTTGATTGGTATCGTGGTCAAGAACGCCATCGTGCTGATCGACTTCACCAACCTCATGCGTGACCGTGGCAACAGCCTGGACGAATCCATCGTGATGGCCGGCCGGTCCCGCTTACGTCCGGTATTAATGACAACCGCCACCACTATTTTGGGGATGCTTCCGCTGGCGCTCAGCACCGGCGATGGCTCCGAGATCTGGCGTCCGATGGGGATTGCCGTTATCGGAGGTTTGCTCTTCTCCACGGTGGTTACCATGGTGATTGTTCCGGTGGTGTACCGGATCTTTGTACGGCGCTCCGACATTCGACATCGTCGGGACAAAGCGGAATTAATGCAATTTATGGAAGACTAAATCGAAAACGATGAAAGCAATTATGATCACATACAACCAGGCCCTGACCGAAAAGGTGGACTATATGCTGAGTAAGCTGGGCATTCGCGGGTACACGCAGTGGCCGCAGGTTTTCGGAAGCGGCAGTATTGACGGAGAACCCCGCATGGGCACGCACACCTGGCCGGAAATGAACTCCGCCATCCTGGCCGTCGTCAATGACGAGCTGGTCGATACCGTTTTGGAAAAAGTACGAAAAATTGATGAAATCAACAAAGAGGTCGGCATCCGGGCCTTTGTCTGGACCATCGAAAAGACCGTATAAGCATCCGGTATCACAATAAAAAAAAGAAGAAGCCCTCGGTTTCTTCTTTTTTTTTGATCACAGACCCAGCAAGGTCTGGAGGTTCCCGCCCAGGATCCGGTCCTTTCCAGCTTCGGGGATGGGCAGTTCGTGAATACGCTGCAAATTTTTCGCGGCCGCTTTGCAGCCAAAGGGATGATCGGAGCCAAAGATGAGCCGGCTGCTTCCATACCGGCCCAGGGCTTTCAGTACCCGGCTTTTGGGCAGGAGGGCACAGGGCGAAATATCGAACCAGTAATTATCAAGCTGAAAGGCTTGCTCCTCCAGTGTTTCATAACCAATTAAATGGCCTACGATAAAATTGGTTTGGGGATGCTGATGCAACAAGCGGACGAACTCATCAATGTGATCTTGCTTGTTCATATGAATAAACAAGGGCATTTGATGATCGGCACAGAACTCTGCCAGGGCGTGCATACTTTCGGCATCAGTATCAAAATCCGACACGACCTGGTGAAGCTTCACCCCGGCAAAACGCCATTCCGAGTAATGATCATTGATTTCCTGAAGGATATTCGGATCCTTAGGATTTGCCCAATAAAACTGGAGGATACGGTCGGGGCATTGCTGCTTCAGATGATAGAGACTTTCGTTCGGCACATCGTAAAAAGCATCCGTGATACTACGGCACCTATATGCGCACCGAAGAATCAGGCTCCTCCAGCTACACCCCGGAAACATGGCCGATGGCGAAGGCCAGGAACATCGAACATCCTGTGAAACGCCCATGGGGGCCATGACCACTTTATCAATTCCAAGATTGTCAAGTTTGGAAATCAAACGTTCCGGGGAGAAATAATCACCGACTGCATGCGCGTGTCCGTCAATAATCATAAAACAAATTGATGTATTTAGGAGCACAAGATACGAAGAAAAGAAAAAAGAAAAAAGAAAAAAGACTCAAGAATCAAGACTCAAGAATCAAGACTCAAGAATCAAGACTCAAGAAT
>CAZPDS010000027.1:6518-27716 GCA_964585485.1 uncultured Bacteroidales bacterium | reverse complement strand
AAGACTCAAGAATCAAGACTCAAGAATCAAGACTCAAGAATCAAGACTCAAGAATTAAGACTCAAGAATTAAGAATCAAGAATCAAGAATCAAGAAAAAAGATTCAAGATTTCAAGATTTCAAGATTCAAGAAGGCCGCCCTTCGGCAAGGATAATTTAACAAATTCTATCAGGATGACGCTCCGAACGTGGGTCCTGCCAACCAGAGATCCTGAAACAAGTTCAGGATGACACTCCGAGTGACTGTCTTGTCAAGGCACTAAGCACTAGGCACTAAGCACTAGGCACTAAGCACTAAGCACTAAGCACTAGGCACTAGGCACTAGGCACTAAGCACCAGGCACTAAGCACTTTGCTCCCGGATTATTTTTTCTTCTTCTTTTTCTTTTTGGGATGATCATCGTGATCCAGGAATTCCGACCAGGGTTTACCGGAATCTGTTGGTGTAGAGCTGGGATTTTTAAATACTTTCTTTTCGAAGCGGGGAGCATCAGCATCCCTGCGCTCGCTGCGTTTGCTTCCGCTGTAGGAATTTTCTCTGTACGAATGGCCGCTTTCCTTATCCTCGGCCAGGCCCACCTGGATCTTACGGTCGCGAAAGTGAGCGCGTTTCATCAGCGACATAACCTGTTTAAGGTAACGGGCCTCCATTTCGAAGAAGGTATGTGTTTTTTGCAGTTCGATGCGGCCGATGCCTACTTTCATGCCGGGGGTGCAGGTATTGATGATATTGATAAGATCACCGGGTTTAAGGCCGTCCATGCGTCCGACATTAATAAACATACGGATAAACTCACCCTTGGCGGGACGATCGATACTATCGCGCTGACCTTTACGTGAATCATCGGGCGCTTTTATATCTATAGCATCCCGGTAGTAATCGAGAAAACGGTTAAATTCCAGGGAAAGAAAACGACGAATAATTTCCTCTTTTTCGAGCCACTCCAGGCGTTTAAAGATGACCGGTAAATATTCATCGATACCACTTTGATCAGTTTCCACTTTTTCCATGCGATCGATGAGATGAAAAAGTTGCTTCTCACAAATTTCGTTGCCGGTAGGTACAGTGGCGTGCTGGAAGGTTTTTTTGATGGATTTTTCGATGCGCTTAAGGGCGCCTTTTTCCTTGAGGTTAACGATCACCACGGAGGTTCCCATTTTACCGGCGCGGCCGGTGCGGCCACTGCGGTGGGTATACACTTCGAAATCATCGGGCAGGCCGTAATTGATGACGTGCGTAAGGTCGTCGACATCAAGGCCGCGGGCGGCCACATCCGTGGCCACGAGCATGCGCAGGTTGCGGGCCCGCATCTTCTGCATCACGCTGTCGCGCTGCGCCTGAGAGAGATCCCCGTGCAAGGCATCGGCGTTGTAGCCGTCCTCAATCAGTTTATCGGCAATTTCCTGTGTTTCGCGGCGGGTGCGGCAGAACACGATACCATAGATACCGGGGTTGTAATCGGCAATGCGTTTCAGCACAAAATATTTATCCTTCGCGTGAACCGTATAGCAGATATGACGCACATTTTCGGCGCCGGCGTTGCGTTCCCCCACGGTAACTTCCAGGGGGTTGTTCATGTATTTTCGGGTGATCTTCACAATGCCATCGGGCATCGTTGCCGAGAACAGCAAGGTATTACGGCCATCCGGCACACGGGCCAGAATCTCATCGATACTTTCCTGAAAGCCCATATTCAGCATTTCGTCGGCCTCGTCGAGCACCACTCTCTTTACATCAGAAAGTTTAAGGGCTTTGCGCTCGATCAGGTCAATGGCGCGGCCGGGTGTCGCCACCACGATCTGCACGCCTTTGCGCAAAGCCGCCATTTGTGTAACGATGCTGGCCCCGCCATACACCGCGAGAATTTGGATTCCCGGGGAAAAGCGGGCATAGTCGTTCAAGTCACGGGTGATCTGAACGCAAAGTTCGCGGGTGGGGCAAAGTACGATGGCTTTGGGTATTGCCGATGCGGCATCGGCTTCCTGGATAAGCGGCAAGCCGAAAGCCGCTGTTTTACCGGTACCTGTTTGCGCCAGTGCAATGATATCGCGGGTTCCACCCAGCATTAAGGGGATAACCTGTTCCTGTACGGGCATGGGTTGGTCAAAACCAAGTTCCTGAACTGCCCGTAAAATAGTGGGGGCAATTCCTAATTCTTCAAATGTCATGTATTGTTTGTTATGTGCTTAAGAGTAACGGAAAGAAAGCAGCACTTTCTTAGCGAAGAAGTCGGGGTAGCAGGATTCGAACCTGCGACCCCCTGGTCCCAAACCAGGTGCGCTAACCGGACTGCGCTATACCCCGAATAATAATGCAAAAAATAATGCGTAAAATACTGCAATGAACAAATCGGGCTACCTGCTCCGCGTGAACCGCCTACCCTCCCGACCCAGGGCCGGGATGCGCTAATCGGAAGCGCTATACCCCGAATGCATTGTAAATGCGGGTGCAAAGCTAGTAAAAATAATTGATATAACAATAAATTCTCGAACAACAATGATGTTGCGGGTCATCAGGTCGCCCTTTCGCAGGGCGGCCACACCCATAACCCCGCGTTGGTTATGCGCTAGTGCTATATCCGGCGCGGTTTTCAGCGCAAACATAAAGCGCGCAACTTCCGCTGGCGGCTGATTAGAGGAAGCAAGGCCGATCCGCCGGGCGATCTTCGTCACAAATTAAATTTTTCCTGACGGATTGTCTGCTGATAGTATCTGAGTAAATTAGCAGTCACTAACCTCAAACAAACGCATATGAAGTGGACCGGAAGGCGACAGAGCTCCAATGTTGAGGACCGTCGCGGCATTAGTGGCAGAAGCCTTGGTATTGGCGGCATTGGCGCCATTGTTATCGGACTGGTCTCGTGGTTCATCACGGGTAATCCGGGGGATTTTTTCAACAACCTGCTCACCACGCAGACCCAGCAGGTAAGCGCTCCGCCCAGTGAGGAGGAAAACCAGCTGGCCGCTTTTGTGAGCGTTGTATTGGCCGACACGGAAGATGTGTGGAACAATTTGTTTTCGGCCATGGGCAAGACCTACGAGGAGCCTACGCTGGTTCTGTTTACCAATTCGGTTGAATCCGCCTGCGGCTATGCGCAATCGGCCACAGGTCCTTTCTATTGCAGCGGAGATTCCAAGGTATACATTGACCTTGGCTTCCTGGTACAGCTTCAGGAAAACCTTGGCGCCAACGGGGATTTTGCCCAGGCCTATATCATAGCCCACGAAGTGGGCCATCATGTGCAGAAGTTGCTGGGGACGCTTGATAAGATCCACAGCCTGCAATCCTCCTCCAGCGAGTCACGCGCCAACGAACTATCGGTCCGCCTTGAACTCCAGGCTGATTTTCTGGCCGGTGTCTGGGCGTATCATGCGCAGAAGATGAAATCCATTTTGGAGTCCGGCGACCTGGAAGAGGCGCTGAATGCGGCCGGTGCGGTTGGTGACGACCGCATCATGATGCAAAACCAGGGGTATGTCGTACCCGACGCCTTCACCCACGGCACCTCTGAACAGCGGATCCGGTGGTTTCGCCGAGGATTTGAAACCGGCGACCTGAACCAGGGCGATACGTTCAATGCCCGGATACTGTAGCGCAATTGATCACGTTGTTATTCACGCACGATCGATCACCATCGCAGCGCATGCGCGGAGACACATGGCATGCGTCTGTACAATCAAACATAGAGCATTTGCTACGTAAAATCCGGATGGATTCTTCGGCCGCAAAAAAATCATTTTGTAAGGGTTTGCGTAGCCGATAAGGCGGGCGGGAAACAAAAAAGCCTGATATCGGCTGATAATCAGGCTTTTTAAAATTTTGTCACTTTGCTTTTGGCGGAGAAGGGGGGATTCGAACCCCCGGTACCAGTTACCCAGTACGACAGTTTAGCAAACTGTTGGTTTCAGCCACTCACCCACCTCTCCGGGATTGCGTTGAAGAATGAATCCAAATCACGATCTGCAATGAAGCAGGGCGACAAAAGTAGCAAAAAATATCATAACGCGAAAAAAAAACATTAATTGAGCGGAAAATTTCGCTGAAACGCCTGCTAACAATGCAACTAAGAAAAATCGTTCCGGCTCAAAACTTTCTGCTTTCCGGGATTGCTTCGTCTGCGCATTTTACTAATTTTGACATCGACGAATTCCAAAACAAGCATTATGGCAGAAACCAAATATATCTTCGTAACCGGCGGAGTGACTTCCTCATTAGGAAAAGGCATTATTTCAGCATCACTTGCAAAATTATTACAGGCACGCGGGTTCCACGTCAGCATTCAAAAATTTGACCCGTATATTAATATCGACCCGGGCACGCTGAACCCTTACGAGCACGGCGAATGCTTTGTAACTAACGACGGTGCCGAAACGGACCTTGACCTCGGTCATTACGAGCGTTTTCTCAACACACCGACCTCACAGGCCAACAATGTAACCACGGGCCGCGTGTACCAAAGTGTTATCGACAAAGAACGCCGGGGTGATTACCTGGGCGAAACCGTGCAGATTATTCCCCATATCACGGACGAGATCAAGTTTCGCATGAGGCTGCTGGGAAATGAAGGCAATTACGACTTTGTGATTACCGAAATCGGCGGTACCGTGGGCGACATTGAGTCGTTGCCGTACATCGAAGCCGTACGTCAGATGAAATGGGAACTTGGATCGCAGAATGCCATCGCCATTCACCTCACCCTGGTGCCCTACCTTTCTGCAGCCGGTGAACTAAAAACAAAACCCACGCAGCACAGCGTAAAAGCTTTGCTGGAGCAAGGGGTTCAGCCCGACATCCTGGTTTGCCGCTGCGAACGCCCACTGAACGAGAATCTCAAAAACAAAATAGCCCTGTTCTGCAACGTGGATGCGAACTCCGTCATCCAATCGATTGATGCCGAAACCATTTACGAAGTTCCCATACTGATGAAGGAAGAAGGCCTCGACCGGGTGGTGTTGAGCAAACTAAACATGCCCACCAACACGGAACCCGATCTGGCGAAGTGGGAAGAGTTTCTGTACCGCCATAAAAATCCGAATTGTGAGGTCACCATCGGGCTTGTGGGGAAGTATGTTGAGTTGAAAGACTCTTACAAATCCATAATGGAATCCTTTGTCCACGCAGGATCTGCAACACAATGCAAGGTGCGCATCCGGATGATTCATTCCGAGGGCATCACGGAAGCCAATGTTGCTGAACAGTTGAAGGATGTACAGGGGATCCTGGTCGCCCCCGGCTTCGGGGAACGCGGCATAGAAGGCAAGATCACCGCTATTCGCTACGTGCGCGAGAACAACATTCCCTTCCTCGGGATTTGCCTGGGCATGCAGTGCGCTGTGGTTGAATTTGCCCGCCATGTATTGGACTTAACTGACGCCCATTCCACGGAGATGAATCCGCGCACCAAATTTCCGGTCATCGACATCATGGAGGCCCAGAAAAAGATTTCCTGCAAAGGCGGCACCATGCGGCTGGGTGCGTATCCCTGTAAAATACAGGAAGGCAGCAAAGCCCAAACGATTTACGGCACTCTGGACATCAGCGAGCGCCACCGCCACCGCTACGAGTTCAACAATAAATACATTGGCGAGTTCATCAACAACGGTTTTATTCCCACCGGCATGAATCCCAAAGACCATCTGGTTGAAATGATGGAATTATCGGGCCATCCGTGGTTTATTGGTGTGCAGTTTCATCCGGAATACAAGAGCACCGTAGCCAATCCGCACCCCCTGTTTGTCGGCCTTGTTACGGCTGCCAGGGACTATAAGAAAGCCTGATGCTGTTATGACGATTCAGGAAAACGTATCGCTCAAGCCCTACAATACTTTTGGTTTTGATATCAAGACCCGCTACTTCGCCGAGCTGTGCCAGCGCGACGAACTTCCCGGCTTTCTGCAATGGCATGCCGGCGTTGGGTGTCCCCTGCTCCTGCTGGGCGGCGGCAGCAACCTCTTGTTTACAGTCGATTTTCCGGGCTGTGTATTGAAGATTTCCACCAAAGGGATGCACTTTCGTGCGATGGATGACGACACGGTGTTGGCAACCGCCGAGGCCGGGGAAGACTGGGACGGCTTTGTGCAGGCCTGCATTGATCGTGGGCTGGGCGGACTGGAGAACCTGAGCAAGATCCCCGGCAATGCCGGCAGCAGTCCGATCCAAAACATCGGGGCCTATGGTGTCGAGATGAAAGACCACTTCCATTCGCTGGAAGCCATCGAGCTGAAAACCGGCGCCATCAAGACTTTCCACAAAGAAGACTGTGCCTTTGGCTACCGGAGTTCCCTCTTTAAACAGGAGGCCCGGGGCCAATATCTGATTGTATCGGTATGTTTCGCCTTGCAAAAAAATCCGGTGATCAACACCAGCTACGGTGCCATCCGCGAGGAGTTGGAACGCATGGGTGTTCAGAAACCCGGCATCGCCGATATCGCGCAAGCGATCACCAACATACGCGACAGCAAATTACCGGATCCTCGCCAATTGGGCAATGCCGGCAGTTTCTTCAAAAACCCGACGGTTTCGGCCTTTGATTATTACCGCATCCGCAACCTGAACGCAAACGTGGTGGCCTACAATCTCTTTGATGGCACGTACAAATTGGCCGCCGGCTGGCTCATTGAGCAATGCGGCTGGAAAGGCCAACGCGTTGGCGATGCCGGTGTTCACGAAAAACAAGCCCTTATCCTTGTCAATTATGGCACAGCCACCGGGCAAGACATCTACGAGCTCTCCGAAGAAATCATCCGTTCGGTGCAGGAGAAATTCGGCGTGGCACTGGAGCGGGAAGTGAACGTTGTTAGTGAATAGTGCCTGGTGTCTGGGTGTCACAGTGAGTGCTTCGATCCGCAACGCGGGCAGGTCAGCTGATTTTGTTTGAAAGTAGGCGGGATTTTGATTTTCATTCCGCAGGAGCAGCTGATGAACCTGAATTTATCCACCGTCATCATGATATCACCGGTAGCGCGGGCGACGGACTTTTCATTCAGGCCCATAACGGAACCATCGCGCAAGGGGACACTTTCCGCATTGTGAAGCGCGGAAGCGGGCATCACCGTACTCCCGTTTTTCACGGATTCATACGCTGCTTCATAATTGCTGTAAGCGGCGCCACCCGCCATACTGCGAAGGATTCGCACACGCTCGGAGATGGGCGGATGCGTACTGCTCCAATCAGAAACTTTTTTTGTTTTAGTACGGTTCAGGGGGTTTACGATATACAGTGGGGCCGTTACCTTATTGGCCGTGCTAATCTGGGCGTCGGACATAGAAATTTTTTCCAGTGCCGAAGCAAGTCCTTCGGGATAGCGTGTCAGCCGGGCGGCCGATGCGTCGGCCAGGTACTCGCGCTTACGTGAAATAGCGAAATACATGAGCTGAGCCATGATAGGTGCAAGAATGGCGACCACAATGACGACAATGATCATGATGATCTGGCCGGCACCGCCCCCGCTGTTATCGTTGCTCCGCCGGCTACCTGCACCGGCGAAAAACACACTACGTGTCGCAATTTCCGCCAGCAACACGATGGTACCAAGCATAACACCGGCGATGGTCATAAAGCGGATATCGCGGTTAATGATGTGCGACATTTCATGGGCCACCACGCCCTGGAGTTCATCACGGTTCATGCGGCCCAGCAGGCCCGCGGTAACGGCGATCACGCTTTTTTCGGGTTTCATTCCGGCGGCAAAAGCGTTGGGCATTTCGGAATTAATGATGTAAACTTTAGGTGTAGTGGTCATCCCGGCGGCAATGCGCATTTCCTCCACAACATTAAAAAGTTGTGGATGCACATCGGGGGTCACTTCCCGTGCACCGCTGGTGGAGAGCATTATCTCCTTTCCGGCGGCAAAGCTAACCAGCAACTGAATAAGCCATATACCCGAAGCGATAATGACGCCCCAAATGGCCATCTCCATACCTCCGAACATATAGCCAAGTCCGAACCCGAGGCCGACCAGCAGTATACCCATAACAATGATCAGGATCGCAGATTTGCGTTCGTTGGCGCGGATGATTTCAAACATACATTCCGGGTTTACAGTAATAGAAAAGGAGTGCGGACATGTCCGCACTCCGGAATATTCAATTCATTAGAATTTTACTGAAGGAACCGCTTTTTCGGCTTCATCGGTAATCTCGAAGAATTCACCTTCCTTAAAGCCAAACATACCGGCAATAATGTTGGAGGGGAAGACCTGCAATTTGTTATTATAGTTCAGCACCTGATCATTGTAGTTCTGACGGGAGAATGAAATTTTATTTTCAGTAGATGTCAGTTCTTCCTGCAGGGCCAGGAAATTGGTATTGGCTTTCAGGTCGGGATAGGCTTCAATTGCGACCTGCAACTTGCCGAGCTGACTGGCAAGGGCTGATTCAGCCTGAATCTTTTCACCTACGGTACTCGCCGACATAGCGTTGGCGCGCAGTTCGGTAATTTTCGTCAGGGTTTCCCGTTCGTGGGTCATATAGCCTTTCACGGTTTCGATCAGGTTGGGGATCAGATCGTGCCTTCTTTTCAGTTGAACATCAATTTGTGCCCAGGCATTTTTGACCTGGTTACGAAAACGGACGAGGGCGTTGTACATGCCGACAATCCAGAAGATAAGGATGGCTAAAATTCCTAAGACAATCCATAATGCAATCATTGTTATTTCCTCCTTTTAAGGTTTGTATACTGTTTTTAAAAAGTATTATTTCTTCAAATCAAAAGCAAACATATCTTGAAGAAGCCTGACAATGGTCGTTTGCTCACCATGAACGGCATGACCAACAATTTCCTGTAGTTCGCCGGCGTCAAACCAAAGTCCGTGGTTTTTGCGGCATTTGTCGAGGGTCACCTCCTGCTTTTCCGAAAAGAATACTTTTTTCATTTTCTTATGGCAACGCGGGCAAGAGCGATGCTGTTCCTTATTGAGAACATCCTCCTTTAATGTGGTCATCAGCTTGCTGCCGGCCTCTGGTCCGCCCAGCAGGAGTTCGAGTTCTCCTTCGTCGAGCCAGATACCTTTGCAGGACACGCAATAATCGGTTTCCACCTGTTCCAGTTCCAGAATGATCATATCGGTTTTACAAACAGGGCATTTCATGCAGCAAATTTTTCACAAAGATACATCAAAAATAGCCTCGTATAAAAGCCATAATGTGATGGATGATACTATTTTTTTTACTTTTGAGCGGTCTGAATTAATGAATATTTTCAAAAGAACCTGTTCGTTTAGTCAAATAATACAAAACATATCCATGAAACGCATTCTTCTCCTCCCCTTTCTTTGTCTTTTTCCGATGCTGCTTTCGGCCCAACAGCCCTACCTCGGTGACGCTTTACGGGCGAAGCTCCATAGCGTGTCCTCGGGGAAATCCATGCACCGCATTTTGGTGGTGATGAATGAACAAATGGACATCGAAAACTTTGAGCAACGAGCGGTTCAGGAGTCCTGGACACTGGAAGAGCGGCGTCACCGCCTAATCCGCGAACTACTTTCCATCGCTGAAACGCAGCAGCGCCCCATCCAGGAGTTTCTGCTGGTTTATGAAAAAAATCATCCGGGCCGTGTTGGTCGCGTAGAACGATACTGGGGCGTTAACATGATGGTTGTGGAAGCTGCGCCGGATCTGATCTGGCAATTGGCGGGCCGCGCGGACATCCGGTTCATGGATCTTGATGACGCATATTTGACACAGCCGATTCAACCCCTTCCGGGGAAAGGAAAGCTCCGGCTGGCGGGCAGTGCCGAAGCCGGGCTGAAAGCCATTCACCTGGACCGGCTTTGGAAGATGGGATACACCGGCAAAAACAGGATAGCTTACAGCATCGATACCGGGATATGGTCATCGCACCCGACGCTTCGGCGCCGTTTTCTGGCCAACTTCTTCCCCATGGCGCGGGCCTGGTTTCCTTACGATGCGCCGCTGCCAGCGGATAAGACGAGTTCGCACGGCACCCACACCCTGGGTACCGCGATTGGTCTGGATCCCGACACCCATGATACCATTGGCGGCGCCTTTAACGCTTATTGGATGGCTTCTGATCCGGTGGCAACCTCCATTTCAACCGTGAAGCCTTTATCGGATTTCATGTACGCCTTTGAATTTGCGCTGAATCCCGATGGCGACACCGCTACGGTCAACGACATTCCGGACATCATCAACAATTCCTGGGGGTATGAGGTGGCCACTGATACCTTGCTCTGCGAATCCTACGCCAGTCAGATGTTCATGGTAATTACGGCGGCCGGCATTGCCAACATTTTTTCGGCGGGTAATGAAGGCCCCGGAGTAAGTACCATCAGCATCCCGCATCACATCAATACGAGCATTACCAATAGTTTCACCGTAGGGGCCGTGGACCCGCACACCGCCGGTTTCCCGATTGCTTCCTTCTCCTCGCGGGGTCCTTCGATCTGCGGTGGCAGTGGCTCCATCCTGATAAAGCCGGAAGTCTCCGCGCCCGGAGTCAATACCCGATCGGCCGTTGGCACGGATGGCTACGATACCTATTCCGGCACGTCCATGGCCTCACCACACGTCTCCGCCGCGGTACTCTTGCTGAAAGAAGCCTTCCCTTACCTTACGGGAAACGATATCCTGCTGGCCTTATATTATACAGCCGTAGATCTTGGCGATCCGGGGGAAGATAATACGTATGGTATGGGTATCATCGATGCGGAAGCGGCCTTTAACTACCTTTCCGGAACCCACACCCCTGTGCCGCCCGATAGTAATGGCTTTGACGCCGAGATCCGTGAAATCACCGTACCGGGTTCCGCCTATTACTGCGACACGCTGCTGCAACCGCAGCTCGTCCTGCACAACAACGGAACGCAGGACATCACTCAGGGACGCTTTCACTATCATCTGGCGGGCATGCCCGAACTTCTGTACAATTGGTCCGGTTTGCTCAGTGGTGGCAGCAGTACGACCATCACGCTGCCCGGATTTAACCTTCCGGTGATGAAATCAGCGGAACTCAGCATCTGGTTTGAAACGGACACATCCCGGCACGAGACCAGTGTCATCAACAACCGATGCATGGCTCGTTTCAACAGCAGACCTCAGCAATCCATCCCCTTTATGGAAGACTTTGAGCACGGCATCGACAGCCTGCAATGGGGGGTTGAAAATCAGGATTTTTTATTGACCTGGGATACCGCGTATGCCGGAGGGCAGACGTATAGTCAGCACAGCGCTGTGCTTCATTTTGGCGACATTTCGCCCAAACAGAAAGACGGGCTGGTCAGTCCGGCTTTCGACCTGAGTACCCTGGACAGTGCCTTTTTGAAATTTGACATCGCTTATCAGTGCCTCCATGCTGTGTATTCCGACACCCTTGCCGTTTGGCTTTCGACGGATTGCGGGGCCACTTTCAACACGCTGTTGTATAAAAAAGGGGGCACCACGCTTCAAACCTACGACACGGTGACCCCGGATTTCACACCGTGGAAACCGGGGCAATGGCGCACGGAAACCATTGATCTCAGTGCCTACACAGGCTATCCCGAAGTTCTGATCCGCTTTACCGGAATCAGCCGGAAAGGAAATAATCTGTATCTCGACAACATCCGGGTTTACTCCGATGAAGAACCGCTTGGCCGGCCTCTCGGTGAGAAAGACGATCTGCGGTTATGGCCCAATCCAGCCACCAATGAGCTATTCGCGGGTCCACTGGGCGAAAATGAAAAACGAGTAAGGGTCGAGATTCTTGATCTTCATGGGCGGGTGGTATCCTCCCGGTCTATGATCCCGTCGGTTGACCGGATTCTGCACACGCCGGTTCAGTCCTTGCCGCAAGGACTGTATTTTCTGCGTATCACCGGACAGGAAACGGCCAAAACCTATCGTTTCATTAAAACCAACTAAGCATGAAACTGACCGAAAAGGAAATTGAAGAAATCCTTGCCCACGGCCTGAGCGAAGAAAAAGTGCGGGCGCAGATCCGCCATTTTGAAACGGGTTTTCCTTTCATCAATCTGCAGGCGGCGGCCGTTGCCGGTAACGGTATATTGCGGCTTGAGGCCGAGGAAACAGAACGCCTCATCGAATATTACGAGCATGTTTCCGCCGATCTGAAAATCATCAAATTTGTCCCTGCTTCCGGTGCTGCCACGCGCATGTTCAGCCACCTCCATCAGTTCACCGAAGAGGCCAGGCAACATCCGGAAACCGCTGTTCAGCTGCTGGAAGAAGAAAAACACAAAGCGGTTAAAGAATTTTTCACCAAACTGGAGCGCTTCCCTTTCTATCGGGACCTCGATGAGGTTCTGAAAAAGAGCGGAGAGGATCTGAGGTCGTGCCTGAAAAACCAAAACTATGTGCGCATTATAGAAGGGTTGCTGCTGCGTGAAGGACTGGGCTACGCCTTCTTACCCAAGGCATTAATTCAATTTCATGAATACGAATCGGCCGTTCGAAGAGCCGTTGAAGAGCATTTGGTGGAAGGGGCTTTGTATTGCAGTAACGAACGGCAGGAGGTACACTTGCACTTCACGCTTTCGCCAGAGCACATCGAACTTTTTGAAGCGTTGATGAAAGAAACGGTGCCGTCGTACGAAAAAAGATTCGGCATTCGGTATAGCATCACGCATTCCGTTCAGGATGCGGGAACGGATATCATTGCCGTGGACCCTGACAACCATCTTTTTCATGATGCGAATGGTCATTTGGTTTTTCGACCCGCGGGGCATGGTGCGCTGATCTGCAACCTTAACCAGTTGGAGGCGGATCTGATCTTCATTAAGAATATCGACAACCTGGTTCCCGACCGTTTAAAAGGCGAAACGGTTCGCTACAAAAAAGTTATTGGCGGCATGCTGCTTGAACTGCAGGAGCGCATTTTCGGTTGTCTTGCTGCGCTGAACGACGCCAACCTGACGGAAGAGGAACTGAGCGAGATAGAGGATTTCTGCCGCATGGAACTACTTCTGCGATTTCCGGAGGATTTCGATGCCATGGAAAAAATGGAGAAAATCGACCTTTTGTACGGCTACTTGAACCGTCCGATGCGGGTTTGCGGCATGGTTGTAAACGAAGGCGAACCGGGTGGAGGGCCGTTCTGGGTACTTGATGATGATGGCATTGCGCGGTTGCAGATTGTAGAATCGAGCCAGGTGGATTCTTCGAATGCAGTTCAGCTCGGCATTTTCAAATCGTCGACCCACTTCAATCCGGTGGATCTGGCATGTTCCACCCGCGATTACCGCGGAGACAAGTTCAATCTGGAAGACTATACAAATCCGGCCACCGGCTTTATTTCCGTCAAGAGCAAAGATGGGAAGCCGCTGAAAGCACAGGAACTTCCGGGTTTATGGAATGGTGCCATGGCGGACTGGCTTACCTTGTTTGTGGAAGTACCGGCGATCACCTTTAATCCCGTGAAAACGGTAAATGATTTGTTGCGGCCCAACCACCAGCGGCCGTAATCACTTGAGTAAAACCAATTCGCCGGTTGTACTGTTAAAGATTGCCACGCGTTCTCCTTCGCGTGAATAGACCGAAATAAAAGCGTCGTGAATACGGTGCCGGGTAATCATTTCCTGCTGTATCGGCAAGGCTTCGCGTATACTCGAAAATTTCGAATTGACGAGGAAGCGGATAATCTTTCCACCGCGTGAATTCCGGCTGTTTTCCATTATGATATCCACATTTTTCAACGATGGATAGGAAGCTTTAAACTGTTCCAGGCCAATATTACACAGGGCGCCGATCTGAACCATAGCATAATAATCCTTCCATCCAAGGCGGGCCAGTTGCTGATCCGGGCCGTCGTTAGCGGGAATTGACAGTGTGTCTTTCGCCGACGAATCGGTCAGCGGTGATGACTGAAAGCGGAAAGTGTGAGCCACGAGCATGGTATCGAGGCCGGTAGCGTATGACAGCAGGTACTCGCGGGCGGGATCGTGGTACAGGCGACCCTTGTAAAGATCGTCCCCACCCTTTCCCCCGGGTCGGTCGGAAGCCAGCAGAAAGTAGCCCCCGGCATCGAAGAACCAGCGGTCGGCATACGCAGAGTTAACGGGCTGTGGCATGCGTTGTGGCGCCTGCCATTTTCCATTGGAATCGGGTTCCGACACAAAGACATCGTAACCCAGGCATTCGGGACGGCCGTTTGAACTAAACCACAAGCGGCGTCCGTCGGGGCTTAGGCGTACATCCACTTCATCGCCGGCGGTATTGAGATAGGTAGCAGGCTGCAGCGGGCCACAACTTCCGCTACTGTCCAGGATGGCGTAGTAGATATCGTGCCCACCAAGGCCTCCGAAACGTTCGGAGGCGAGAACGATGTAGTTTCCAGCGATAGCAATGCTGGCCTCATGACCGGAAGAATTGATAAAAACCCCGGCGCTGACAGGTTTGGTCCACTCTCCTTTTTTGTTGGACTGGGCCACGTATATATCTCCATTGCCGAATGTTTTGTAGATATACAGGCGTGATCCATGAGGCCCGATACCGGAAACGGCGGTTTGATCGTCGGTATTAAAGAAATACTGACGTTGCGGACGTGTCCAGCCATGGCCCTGCGAATCGGCAGAGAAAATATTCTCGTTGGCCTCAAAAACAGATTCGTGCGCTCCGCCCACCTGTCGGTCGGAGGTAAAGAACAGGCGCGCGCCAAGGGTAACAACGGGGGCATAATCATCAGCTGAGGAATTAATATCCAGGGGTGCAAAGAGGATGGAATCCTTTGGTGTAAGGCGGTTCCATTGCACCACTGAATCGGGTTTCGCCTGCCCGCTTGAGCCCTCTGCTCCCGCCAGAAGCAGGGCGAGCAGACCAAGCATACTGAGCTTCCGTTTCATTTCGACCTCCTGCCCTCGTTGAATAATTTCCGCACAAAGATACCGTGTTGGAATCCCTTGTAGGAATAGGCTGTTGCGTCGATCCAGGCGCCGTAGCTGCAGGCATAACCAAAGTCCCACGACTGGGCTTTCAAACTAACATCCATTTTAATAGCTCCTGTAGATTGATATCCCGCGCCAACGGAAAAAGCTTTAAGGAAATTAAAGCAAAGGCCGGCCTCCCAACGATAGTCGGTGAATTCGATGGCCGCGGCGGCCGCATGGGCTTCCAAGCCAAATCGCCCATTTTTATCGAGATCAAAAATGTAGGAACCCTGCAGGTAATAGTGGCGTTTTCGTGCATTTTTCATGACATCACTTAAAAAGGATGAGGATGTTCCTATCAGCTGATGCACTGACAGGCCAGCGTAATACTTATTCTCGCGAAGGAAAGCAATACCCACCGATGCATCCCCGTTGGGCGAGGTTTCCGCGATATCTGTGAGGCCGGGATCGTTGGGATCCATTACACGAATTTCGTTGCGTTTCAGGCGATCCTGAATAAAGTGACCGCTTAGGGAAAAGGCCATTTTATCGCCCTTCCGGTCTCCGGCGGCTTCACCGGATTTCTTTTGAATAAAGATATAATACACCATCCCCAGTTCCAGATCAGTTTTCGAGGAAAGGCCGGCCTGATCATAATTGACTTTAAGTCCGGCGCCCAATTTATCCACTAGAAATCCACTACACAACAGGCTGGCCGAATACGGGTGGCGATCAAAGCCATTCATACTGCCGTTCGCCAGCAGCGAGAGGGAAGGAACGGAATGGAGCGGAAGAAAGGCCATGTTATGGATTTCGGGAAGGCGATGATTAAAGGGATTGAGGCCCATGCCCACCTGAAACTGAGCTTGGAGCTGGCCGGCCATCAAGGCAAGGAGAAGAAAAAAGGCGCATATTTTTTTCATGTCCGGTCCTCCTAATAATTAACGTTGATTGAATTCTTGTACTCCGCCACCCGGGCGCCGTGCGCGACGCGAATGAAATAATAGAATACCGTTCCCGCGGACGATTTCCGGTAATCAAGCGGGTTCCATGCAAAAGAGCAATCCTCCGAGGAGAAGACTTCCTTACCGTCGGCCGTGAAGATGGTGACGGTGAATTCGTCCATTTCACAGGCGCCCTCCACGCGGAACGCATCGTTGTAACCATCGCCGTTGGCGGTAACCATGTTTGGGATGTAAAGGCAAATTTCATCACCTTCGTCTACCGCGACGGAATCCGAGATTACGCAGCCGCGCATATCGGTGACGGTTACACAATAGAGACCCGGTGCGATCAGGGGTACAGACGTGGTTGTTTCGCCTCCGGACCATTGGTAGCTCAGCATTCCGGAGCCTCCGGAGAAGTTAGCGACCGCTTCACCGTAACGACCTTCATCACAAGAAACGCCGGTGAGGGTAAGCGCGCCCTGCAAAGGCATCAGCGGTTCGATACGCACGGTGCCCGAATAGGAACATGCGCTGTCGTCGGTAACCACGTACGAATAATCACCGGACGCCAGTCCGCCGATGGAGAAGGCTGAGGAAGTAAAGCCATCAGGGCCCGACCACACACAATGATAACCCGGCAGTGGGAGTCCGCCCGTTGGGAACAAGGTAACACTACCGGTAGTATTGCCATAGCATTGATTATGGATGGCAGATTCGGTAACCACAAGTGGGGCTTCGGTCTGATCGATAACGATCCATGAATAATTGGCGCAGCCGCTGGCCATTTCCCAGGTGGTGATCAGGTATTCACCGGCAGGAAAACTACCGCCGGTGCTAAAAACGCTATCGTTGGTAAGAAACGTAGTACTACTGTATTTTGACGACCAGGTGTACGTATAGTAACTGGCGCTGTCGGCACTATCGGCCCGAACAGACATGGCGCCCAGGAGTCCGTTGCAGACAAAGGAATCGATCGTAAAGGTAACCGGCACTGTCCAAAGATTGGGGATCACGATGAGTGCGGTATCCCAACAGCCCCAGAGGTCGGTTGCGGTGACCTGATAGGATCCACCGCGCACCGGGCCGACAGAGGCGGTAAAGTAAAGAGAATCTGAATACTGCTCGTGCCAGGCGAAGGCATAAGGGGGCACACCGCCGGAAGCCGAAATGGAGGCAAAGCCGTTGTTATGCCCATCGCAATCGCTGGCGGTAATACCACCCGGTGTAATAAGCACCGCGGGGGGTTCTGAAAGAATGGCAGAGAAGACAGAGTCGGCACCCAGGCTGTCGGTAATGGTAACCGAATAGGTCCCAGCCACCAAATCATGAATAGATTGCGTAGTGGCGGCCGTACTCCACACATAGGTGTAGGGAGCGTTGCCCCATCCGGAGGGCGATGCAATCAGTGCCCCGCTTGCGGCACCGTTGCATTGAACATCATGCAACACATTGATCTGAGCCCGGGCCGGGCCGACAGCGGCCAACAACAAGAGCAGGCATGACAGGTGTAAAGTTTTTCTCATAAATTTTCGCTTGGGTGAGATGCTTATTCAGTGTGGATTTGAAAGCAGTGTCTACAGAAAAGTTGTCTAAATATAAGCAATACAGAAGGCGAATGCAAGTTTTTGTTAGTGGGAACCACACAAGTATAAGCCAAATGCATATATGAACACGGGGACATAAAATCTCTCTGCGCAAGAAATGCTATCTTTGTAAAAAAAACTATGTGTCTTAGCATACCCGCCCGTATTCTTTCCATTGAGGGCGACATGGCCAAAGTATCTGTAAACGGAGCCATCGCAGAAGCTTCCCTGCAGTTAATCAGTGATCCTCAGGTAGGTGAATATGTTCTGCTACACACGGGATTTGCCCTCGAAAAAATCAGCGAGGAAGAAGCCGAAGAGAACATGAAGTACTTGAAGGAATTGGATGCAACGGCCGGAGACATCGAACTTAAATAGCCGTTTTTATGAAGTTTGCAACTGAATTTCGTGATCCGGTGCTGGTTCAGGTGTTGGCCGACCACATCCGGCGGGCCACCAGCAAGGAAATTGTGCTGATGGAAGTTTGCGGCGGGCACACCATGGCCATTCACCGTTACGGGATCCCATCCCTTCTGCCCTCCAACATCCGCCTTGTTTCCGGTCCCGGCTGTCCGGTGTGCGTAAGCTCAAAGTCCTTCATCGACCGGGCCATCGCCATTGGTCGTCTGGGAAACGTTATCCTCTGCACCTACGGCGATCTGATCCGTGTACCGGGCAGTGAGAGCACCTTGGATAAGGAAAAAGCGGGGGGTATGGATGTACGGGTGGTAGGCTCTTCCCTGGAAGCATTGGAAATTGCCCGACGCCATCCTGGTCAGCGGATACTGTTTTTGGGTATTGGCTTTGAGACCACCGCTCCGGGCAGTGCTGCCGCCATCGTGCAAGCGCATCGTGAGGGGCTTCGGAATTTCTTTTTGCTGTCGGCGCATAAAATCATGCCGCCGGCCATGGAGGCGCTGATCACGGAGGGTGTAAACATCAGCGGCTACCTTTGCCCCGGTCATGTCAGCACCATTACAGGTTCCTCCATCTACAGGTTCATTCCTGAAAAGTACAGACTTGCCTGCGTCATCGCCGGGTTTGAGCCGCTTGACATACTGCAATCGGTGCTGATGCTGGCGCTCCAGATTGAGGAAGGGCGCCCGGACGTTGAAATTCAATACAAGCGGGTAGTAAAAGCCCAGGGCAATGAAAAAGCGCAGGCCTTACTGAAGGAGGTATTTGAGTTAGGCGACGACTGGTGGCGGGGATTTGGGATCATCCCGGAAAGCGGCTTGAAACTACGGGAAGCATACGCCGCGTATGACGCTGAAAGAGTCTTCGATGTAAGAATTCCTGAGGCCAGGGAAGAAAAGGGATGTATTTGTGGCGAGATTCTGAAGGGTCTAAAGCAGCCCGCCGACTGTAAATTATTCGGCAAAGCCTGCACACCGCAAGATCCAGTGGGTGCATGCATGGTGTCCAGCGAAGGCTCCTGCGCGGCTTACTACAAATACGCAGGGGTATAAAGCCCACGGATTATTTCGTTCGTTTCCGGATCAGATCGATGTTTTCGATGGGGGTCCAGTCGTCCATATTCTGAAGTGCCGACTTATCAATCTTGAATTCCATGATCCGGCAGACGTCTTTAATTTCCACCAGGACAATATTTTTCTTGGTCAGGTATTCATTGAACTGATCGTGTTCCAGGGCAAGGTCATCGCGACGTGACAGCAGGAGGCGGCGACTTTCGTCGGGCGTCATTTGATCGGAGGTAATCACACTTTTCACAACCGCTGCAGCGCGAACTGTGGCGTCGCCGTTGTTGTTCATGAAATAAAGAAGTTCCCCGGGTTTAACGCGTTCAAACGGTGTTTTTCGGCCAAGGCCGGAGCGAATAATCAATAGTTTCTCGCCTTTGACCAATTTATCCATTTCATTGGTGGCGTGGTCTACATATACTACATGATCCATCATCATAAATCTTAAGAATTATACACGTTTTAATTTTACTTTCCAGGATGACACGCGATGGGTTCCGTTAAAAACGTAGCCATACTGTGTGTAGTTTTGTTTATCAAGCATGTGAATATGATTGGTGCCGGAAAATTTTCCATCGGGGGCGACCCAGCTCATAAAAATATCATCGGCCTGAACAATAAGGATACCATTATAACTTCCCACGTCCGGATTTTGCGATTTGCATACCGAATAGCCTTCATTTCCATCGATAGGCTTGACTTCTGAAAAATTGAAAATCCGTTTTTCCTCTTTGCTGCACACCTTCATCATAAGATCATGAAACCAAACGTTCTGCTTATGTTCCACACGGGTAATTCCTTCCATGCGATGGCGGATTCCTTTTTCATCAAAAAACGTCCCTTTCATTTCCCAGACAGCGGCGTGAAAAAGAAAAGTATGGTTTGCAGCCAGCAGCATGTTATAATCAGCGTAAATATTGATGATGCGAAAGTAAATACATATTAATACATCTCAAAATAAAAGATAGTGAATGACGCAAAAAGCTATGTGAATGAATGTTCTTCTATCCATTTCAGCTAAACTTTCGTTGAAAGCAGGCCCAGGTGGATCTGTCTATCTTTGATGTTCGGAAATTTTGTATCTTTGCAGCACCGGCCCCGTAGTTCAGCTGAATAGAACGTCAGATTCCGGTTCTGAAAGTCGGGGGTTTGAATCCCTCCGGGGTCACAAGAGAATTCCTTGATGGGGTTCTCTTTTTTTTTCTCCACAATTCTTATCTTTGAACAAAAGAATCATCGTGACCGACGAACGTCAGGCCTTTACACTTCTACAGGTAACTGAAAGCATCCGAAAAACGCTGCAGATCCGCTACACGAGTGCGTTTTGGGTAAAGGCAGAAATGAACAAATTAAATCACTACCCACACTCGGGTCATTGTTATCCTGAATTGGTTGAGAAAAAGGAAGGGAAAATTGTTGCGCAACTACGGGCCAATTTATGGAAAGCGGATTACGAGCGCATTGATCAGGCGTTTCTTCGCTCCTTGCACGAGCCGTTGCAGGATGGGATTCATATTTTATTTTTAGCGCGCATCCAGTTTGATCCCGTGCACGGTCTTTCGCTCCGTATTCTTGACATTGACTCCTCCTTCACGCTGGGGGCGTTGGAGCGGGAAAAACGGGAAACCATAGAGCGACTTCGGAAGGAGCAACTTTTTGTTGTCAATAAAAGGCTTAAGCTGGCGTTGCTTCCCCAGCGTATCGCCATCATATCGGTGGAGACCAGCAAGGGCTACGCCGATTTCACCAAGGTCATTGATCAGAATCCATGGGGCTATGTATTTTTCCACATGCTTTTTCCCGCCCTGCTTCAGGGCGACAAGGCGGCCTCCTCCATTATTAAGCAATTGAAGCGCATTCGTCAGGTTCAGCATCATTTCGATGTAGTTGCAATTGTTCGAGGTGGCGGCGGGGATGTAGGACTGAGTTGTTATAATGATTACCAGCTAGCCCGGAGCATAGCGAGTTTTCCACTCCCGGTAATAAGCGGAATCGGGCATTCTACGAATGAAACCGTGGTGGAAATGGTAGCGCACGAAAATGCGATTACCCCCACCGACCTTGGCAATTTCCTGATTCAGAAATTCCACAATGTTTCCGTTCCGGTTCAGGAGGGGGAAAAAACGCTCCGATTGTTACCCTTGCAACGAATACAGTTTGCTGCGAGGGAACTTCAGACAGCGGGCCAGGGTTTTCAACAGAGGGTCAATCAACACATCCATAATGAAAAAGGGATGCTGCGTGAGGCTTCGGGGGATTTTTCGCACGCCGTAAAAATTTTTCTTGGGAACGACCGTGCCCAACTAGATCAGAGCACGCATAAAATACGGGGACTGGCGATTCATAATCTGCGGCTTGAACAACGAG
>CAZPDS010000027.1:0-6508 GCA_964585485.1 uncultured Bacteroidales bacterium | reverse complement strand
TAGCCTTCATGCTGAGGCAGGTCGTCGGGGACCGCCTGTTACAGCATCTGCGAAAGCACGACTATTTTGAGAACAGCCTCAAGCTACTCGACCCGGTAAATGTGCTAAAGCGGGGTTACAGCATCACCTACTCGCGGGGGAAATTAGTACGGAGTGTGACGGAGGGCAAAGAAGGCGAGATGCTTGAGACCCATTTCGCGGATGGAATTCTTAAAAGTAAAATTCAAAACAATGCATAAAATGACTGAAAAGATTGCCTATACTGAAGCCTTTGAAGAGTTACAGCAAATTATTTCCGAAATTGAGCAAGGTGAAATTTCGGTGGACGAGCTTGCGCTGAAAGTAAAGCGTGCGGCTGAGTTGCTGCTGATATGCAAACAGAAGCTTCGAAGCACGGAAGAAGACGTCAACAAAATACTGAAAGAGCTTGATGAAAATACCGAAAGGGAAAATGAAGAATAAGCGAAGCCTGACACGCTGTTGCGTGCTCATTTCCTTCGTGCTATATGCAGTTCACAGCCTGACGAACGCACAGCCAGTGCCCTTTGAGTGCGGCTTTGAGTTTGGCCGGTTTAACGACAGCAGCAGGGTTTTTTTGTTTGAAGACAAGGTTCCATTAAGATCCGGGCCAGGTGCCAGCGAGGGCATCATAAGCTACGCAAAGATCGGAACACCGGCCCTCATCCTGAGCGGATGCAAAGCACCCACCACACAAAGCGACGCAAGGAATTACTGGTACAGGCTCGTTTTTATCAGAAACGACAGCACGTTCGATGGTTTCGTCTGGGGTGGTCATATAGCCATGCTGGCGCAACGATTGACGTCCGCCAACAGGACTGATCTGCTGCTCTATGGGATTCCTGAATGGGATCCGGAGAAGGGGTTTTCATCTACGGCGAAAGTTCTCCGAAACGGGCAGTTGATCAGCAAACTAGACTTTGCACCGATCGCGGCCGGATTCTTCGATGCCGGTATTTTCGGGCACAGTGTATGCGCCGATCTTGATTTCGCTCATGGTTTCAGCGGTATTGCCAGCATTGTCCGGCTGATATTTGAATACCCGGCGTGCGGATATGAGAACGGTGAAATTTTTCTGCTATGGAGTGGCGAAAAACTAAGCTATCTGGCCAAAGCGTCGAAAATATCGGAAGCAGGGGCCTTCAGGTACACTTATCAATTGGTTTTCCCTGATCAGGACGGGGGTGAATCCAACACTTTAATCATCCGCCAGGAAATGACCGAATACGAATGGCGCGATGAGCAGGAATTCATTACCCGGGCAGAAATGAATATCAGGCGTTTTCATTGGGACGGGGAAAGTGTGCTTGAGTTGCCCGAGGAGATAAAAAAAATACAACCGTAGCAGTCGAAGATCAGACTTGTTTTGCAAAATAAGCCACCTTCTCCAGCGAAGTCACCATGTCGTATTCTTCGAGGTACACGTGTGGCGGCACATTAATAGCCTTTGAAGTATAATTGAGAATACCTTTGACACCGGCTTCTATGAGTTCATTGGCCACGGCGCTTGTTTCTTCTGCCGGTACTGTTAGAATAGCGATGCTTACATTTTCGCGTTGTACGATTTCCTTCATGCGGGCGGTACTATAACATGGAACACCGTCGTGAATAGTTTCAATTTTTTCCGGGCTAACATCAAAAGCAACCACGATATATAGTTTGGTACGTTTGCCAGAGAAGTACCGTATAAAGGCGCGACCCAGATTCCCCATGCCGACGATAGCCACTTTCTGACCGAATTCCGTATCGAGGATGTGGCCGATTTTATCAATCAACTCTTTGATATCATATCCTTTTCGAAGGGTACCAGTATAACCAATCAGCATCAGATCGCGACGAACCTGAACCGGGGTGATGTGCAGTAATTCAGCAATCTCGTGAGAGAAGATGTGTTCTTTCCCACCTTTAAAACTAAACAATAAGGCCCGGCGGTACTTGCTTAATCGTTCAACGGTCTTGCCCGGTAGCTTTTTCATTCGTAATGGTTATCCTTTGGGGAGAGCAAATTTAATAAAAAAAAGTTACTGTTAAGCGAATAACAATGTTATTTCCTTCACAAGAAAACAAATGAAAAGCAGAAAGACAATGAGTTAGGGTGGTGAAAAAATCAGCCCGCCACCGACATCACGAAGCGGACGTGTTTCATGCCCTTGATTCCCTTCAGGCGGTCAGCCATATCGATAAGCTTATTGGATTTTCCTTTAACGGCAATGGTTTCGAGGCAGTTGTTGTGGTTCAGGTGAACATGTTGCACCGACAGGATCAGATCATGGTAGTCGTGCTGAATACTCATCGACTTATTCTGTAAATCTCGTTTATGATGATCATAAACCATCACGATGGCACCTGCTACTTCCTGATTGTGCTGCCATTTTTCATCCGCTTCAAAACTATTGATCAGGAACCGCAAGGCTTGCGAGCGATTGGGAAATTTTTTGGAACTGACCAGTTTGTCCAACTTTGCCAGGATATCTTCCTCGAGGGAAACGCCAAAACGCTTGATCTGCATATCTTAAGCGTTAGGTGATTGCATTTTGTCATTGAGCCATTGATACCATTGATCCATGCCTTCACCGGTTTTTACCGACAGTTCGATAAATTCGAGGTGGTGGTTCACCTGCAGAGCGTATTCACGTGCCTTTTTCACGTCAAAATCCACATAAGGCAACAGATCCGTCTTGTTGATGATGCAGAGTCCCGCGGAATGGAACATATTTGGGTACTTCAGGGGCTTGTCCTCCCCTTCCGTTACACTAATGACCACCACCCGTTCCTGTTCGCCCAGATCGAAGAGGGCCGGACATACCAGATTACCTACGTTTTCGATGATCAGGCAGGCGTGATCGGAAACATTGAGCTGGCGTACAGCCCGGTGGATCATCTCCGCATCGAGGTGGCATCCATTGCCCGTATTTACCTGAACGACAGGCGTTCCGTAGATTGCAATACGATTCGCATCATTCATGGTTTGCTGATCTCCTTCGATAACGAAGAAATTCATTTTACTTCCCATTTCCTGCAAGGTTCTTTCGAGCAGGGAGGTTTTTCCTGAACCCGGGGAACTGACCAGATTAAGGGCCACTATATTTTTGGCCTCGAAGAACCCCCGGTTGCGTTGGGCCAGCATGTTATTTTGTTGCAGAACATCCACTTCCAGTTTGATTTCGTGGGTATGATGATGATCATGAGCGTGAGGGTGATCATGATCATGAGGGTGATCATGCACATGTGAGTGACTATGCTCCTTGCCATCATGGGAGTGGCTGTGGCTATGATCTTCGCCGGGCCGGGAAATTTTAGCGGGGGAATCTCCTCCGCAACCGCAGGTTTCGCACATACGTATTCGTTCTAAAGTTAATCTGTTGTTTCAATTTCAATAGCGCTCACTTTCAGCTCCTGCCCCCCCACAATATCCACACGAAAACTTTGACAATGAGAGCATTGACTATAGAGATTATGAGCTGGGCTGACACGGTTGCAATCCAGGCAGCGTATTTGCCCTTCGGTAAACTGATACTCCAGTTTAGCCGTTTCTGCAAACGTTTCTTTCACAACCGCATCCATGGCAAATTTCAGGGCGTCGGGTTCCACGCCCGACAAACGGCCAATATCGATGCTTATGCGAGTAACGCGGGCATCCGGTTGATCGCGAAGAGAATCACTAACAATATCGAGGATATTCTCAGCCAGGGTTAGTTCATGCATCGTCCAAAATCGTTTCTACAAAGTTACAACAAAGTCCCCAGAAAGGCACAGGCATTCCGGCATGGGGTGTCACCAGCTATTTAGGGGGCATGTAATAGACATACTCAAGCATTCCTGAGACTTCATTAAGTTCATTATAGGAGGTTACCGAAATCAGAAAACCGGCATCATTGTATGCATAGCGATCGCCCTCCATCCGCTTGCCTTCGGCGTTGTACTTCACAATCTCCGATAGCTTTCCGGATCCAGTGTAGGTATAAGCAAAATAATAATCCAGCTTATCGGTAGCTGAGAAAACGCGTTTTTCTGTGCGAAGGCCATCACCATCATATTTATTCTCAACCCGTAGTAATTGTTCACCCTTGGAATTTTTTTGGACCACCGCTGTGCAGAGACCGGTCGACAAAGAAGGGCTATACAAATACTCCACGGAATATTCCACTTTTCCCGCGCTATCGGTTTTTTCGGCCACAATCAGTTTACGACCGGCATCATACAAATAATCGAGACTGCCCAACAATTTTGACTGTGCCGACATATCCATGACTTGTGAAATCAGGCCCTCCGGAGTATACTCATAACGCTCCACGCGGGTATACATTTTCCCGTCTTTAAAATCCAAAACAGAAGACAGTTGAAGATTATCATTAAAGAAACGAAGTTCTCTGGAAATCACGCTATCGTTTCTCCACAACAGGCGTTCCACCATACAACCATTAGTATCATAGGTGCTTTCGTTCAGGCGAATTTTCGGCAGCTGCTGAACTCCCTGCGAATATTCATACTTGAAGCAGAAAACTTTTCGCACTTTGGAATCGCGGTACAATTGCCGGAGTTCTTCGGCGTTGTTGCGTTCAGCCTTTGTTTTAGGCGGGTCTTCATGAGCCGAAACAATGTTCATTCCAGCAAAGAGCGAAATCAATACCAAGGCACAAAGGAGTTTTTTCATATGGCAAAAATTAAAGAAGCGAAGCAAACACTGCGCACTAAAAATAATTACTATTCATCATATGGCATCGTTGATCAGCATATTCGCGGCAATTGCTCGCCGGCCAACATGTCGATCATACGCTTTCCGCCCACAGAAGTATGCATAATCACACGGGAAGGATGGTTTTCACTGATACTGCCAATAATACGACTGCTGATACCTTCCGGATGATTTCGCATAATCGATAACACAGCCTCTGCGTCGGCCGCCGCCACAACCATAACCACTTTCCCTTCGTTCGCCATAAACAGGGGATCAAAGCCAAACATTTCACAAAAGCCCTCTACCTGAGGATTAAGCGGGACATCGTTTTCTATTAATTCAATTCCCAGAGCGCGACCCACCGCCAATTCACACAGAACCGTTGACAATCCGCCGCGGGTAGCGTCGCGCATAAAATGCACTCCACGAACCTTGGTGAGCACATCCTCAATCATCGTGTTTAATGCAGCACAATCAGTTCGGACCTCCGGATCGAACGTAATAGCATTCCGTTTTGCCATAATTGCGGTACCGTGATCGCCGATAAAACCATTAACCAGAATCAGATCACCGGATTTGCAAAGCGTTCCACTACCAATATCTTTACGATCCTCCGGCAGCAAGCCAAATCCAGAGGTATTAATAAAAATTTTATCACATTTTCCGCGGGGCACCACCTTGGTATCACCCGCCACGATTGGAACTCCCGCGTTTGCAGACTCCGAAGCCATCGTTTCAACGATTTCCGACAGTTGAGCAATAGGGAATCCTTCTTCCAGAATAAAGCCGCACGATAAAGCCAGCGGGCGTGCTCCGGACACGGCCAGATCATTGATCGTTCCACACACTGCCAGCTTTCCTATATTGCCGCCTGGAAAAAAAATCGGATCCACCACGTAGCTATCAGTGGTAAAGGAGAAGGCATTGGATCCCGCCTCCACAAGAGCAGAGTCGGTGGGAAAAGCTTCCGGGTTTCCAAAGCGACTGATAAAAATGTCGTTAACCAACTCTGCGGCCATTTTCCCCCCACTCCCGTGGCCTAACAATATCGCATCTTTTTTCATAGACATAGAAAAGTGAACAAAATTACGATTAAAATTTTAAGAACGTATTTGCGTATTGCCCGAAATCAGTAAATTTGAAAAAAACAAAAAACATGGTAAATTTGAACTATTACAATCCTCTTACGCAGAGGGTTATTTCGGCTGCTATGGAAGTGCACCGACTGCTTGGTCCGGGATACCCGGAAAACATTTATCAAAAAGCGCTGGAACACGAGCTTCGCCTAAGGGACATCCCTTTTGAATCGCAGGAAAGAATGGATGTTCCATACAAAGACATTATTGCGGGCTACTTCATTCCCGACCTGGTCTGTTACGAATGTCTGATCATCGAGCTTAAGGCCGCTGAGCACATCAACTACGATCTGTTGCTACAGCAAAACATCAACTACCTGATTGCCGCGGATATGGAAGTGAGCCTCACCTTAAACTTTGGGAAGACATCGCTTGAAATCAAACGCTATCTTATTCCCGAAAAATTTCAATGATTCCCACCTCCCCGTCTCCATTTATAACATAAATTCATCAGCAAATAACAGCGGATTGAACGGAGGAAGCGGGAATGCCGTGAGGATACATTCATTGTAGTTTCCGCCTAATCTGCTTAATCCGTTGTAAAACCTGATCAGCGGATTGAGCGGAGGAAGCGGGAATGCCGTGATGATACATTCATTGTAGTTTCCGCCTAATCTGCTTAATCCGTTGTAAAACCTGATCAGCGGATTGAGCGGAGGAAGCGGGAATGCCGTGA
>CAZPDS010000026.1:23686-34801 GCA_964585485.1 uncultured Bacteroidales bacterium | reverse complement strand
CTCTTATAACGACACACGTATCAATACCTCGGTGGGCTATTTTGCCCGTGCCAAGGCCGTTTCCAATAATCTGCACACGCTTTATCAGCAGGATGAGCTGGGGGCTACCGGTGGCTATGGTTATGCTGACTCTATCGCTTTTGGCATGGTTCGTTATGTTTCCCAAAATAATTTCGCGATTAATAGCATCAGCACCTATGCCCGGTCCAGCAACACACGCATGGAAATTAAAATTTATGATCAGTTTCTGAACGGCATCCCTTCGGGACTTTTAGCCTCCCTGCCCCTGAAAACCTGCACCCATCCTGGTTACTATACCTTTGATCTGGATGTTCCCATCGTCATTCCGCAGGGCAACGACTTTTATGTGCAAATAAAATACATCACTCCGGCTACTACGCATCCGCTGCCGGTGGAGATGGGTATTATTTCTTATGCGTCTCCGGTTTTCGATGGCAACAGTTGGGGCAGTCATTATGGCGTAAACAACACCTGGTCGGCACTGACAAATTATGATATTGTTATAAAAGTTTATGCCGAGGCGAGCGTCTCGGCTCAGGCTTCGAACATCCAGGACCCTTCGTGCTATCAGGCCAGTGATGGAGCCATCGCCTTGCAAACCTGGGGCGGACAGCCGCCGTATTCATATACCTGGAACACCGTGCCGGTGCAGAACAGCGCCTCAATTAGCAACCTCAGCGCCGGGGACTATGCCTGCACTATTACCGATGCACTCAACCGTTCAACCGTTTATAGTTTTTCCTTAACGCAACCCGATTCCATTCCTGTGCATCCGATTTTGCACACCAACAATGCCTGTTTTGGTGACGAAAATGGCCAGTTGGCTGTTTTTGCTGAGAACATCAACGCCACCGAACAATTTGTCAGCAGCGTCATCAGTGTCACCTCCAGTATGTCGATGTGCCCGGCGTCTAATCTGGTGGGTCCGGCCGACGCGAATTCCTGGTGCTCAAATTACTCCATGAACCGGCAAACGTTACAGCTTGCTTTCAACCCGCCACAGGCGGCTTCCGGGATAAATATTTACGAAAAGATGGGCTCCGGCTCCATCGACTCCGTTTATGTACGCAACGCCACCAATGGGTCCTGGCAGCGGGTGTACGCCGGATTGCCCTACTTTATTGAGGGCGACAGCGTTCTGCATCTGCAATTTCCGTTAACAGCCTATGCCATTGATGCCGTAAAAATTACGTCGGTGGGAACGTATTTTGATTTCTATCCATTGATAGATGCCGTCGCTCTCTGCATCCCGAATCATTGCACCTATGCCTGGAGTAATGGCAGCAACGCTTCGGCTATCAATAACCTGGCGGCCGGAGCTTACACGCTGACCGTTACGAACAGCGGAGGCTGTCAGGCGAATTACAACTTTGAAATTTCTCAACCGGATAGTCTGATGGTGAAAGCCATCAACGATACCACTCTTTGTGCCGGTCAGTCCTTGCTGCTTGGCGCAACGACTACGGGGCCGCTAAACTGGTACGAACTGGGATCCTCCGTCCCTTTGCCATCCACGCTGCTTACACCCCTGGCTTCGACAAGCTACCTTGCACAGGCCACAACCGCCTGCGGAACAGTTACGGACACTGTCGTGGTGACCGTGCTGGCGCCACCTTTCATCCAACCCCTCCACGATACCACACTATGCGCGGGAAGCCCCATTACCCTCTCAGCCGTGGGTTCTGGCATTACCGGATGGTTCGTTCAGGGTACATCCCAGCCGATTACCCAGCTAAGCTTTGTTCCGGATTCATCGGCCAATTATATGGTCTTTGCTGAAAACGGTATCTGCGGTCAGGTGAGCGACACCCTGCACTTACTGGTATTGCATCAACCCCAGGCAGCACTGGGACTGCTGGGCGATACCCTCGTATGCCAGGGCGAAAGTTCCGTGCCCTATTCGCTGCCTGCTGTTGCCTATGCTGCTTCGTATAGTTGGACGTTACCCACGGGTGCGGTGGGTAATAGTTCCATCAACAGTATTTCCCTTCAGTATGACCTTAGCGCATCATCGGGCTATCTTAAAGTCATTCCTGTGAATGCTTGTGGTAGCGGCGCCCCGGATTCCATTTGGGTAGAGGTGCGTCCAAAACCTCCGGTACCTGAAATAACCCTTAACGATCATACCTTTCATTCGGATGCCCCCCTCGGAAACCAGTGGTACATACAGGGTATGAGTATAATGGGTGGTACCGGGCAGGATTACATTGCAACTACGGATGGAGACTATCACACCATTGTAACACTGAATGGCTGCAGTTCGGCACCTTCCAATATCATTACCACCAACTTTGCGGGTATCGAAGCGGTCGACAATCCGGCCGTATTCTCGCTCTACCCAAACCCCGCGTTTGACGAAATCATGCTGGAACGCAGCACCCCCGCCGAGGCCCTTGATTTTAAAATCTGCAACCTCCTGGGAACGGTCGTTTTTGAAGGCCACCTGGAAAATAAAATTCGCATTTCACTGACGGACTTCCCAGAGGGAATGTACTTCATCAGATTGCAAACAGGAGAGGCCGTGTCTTTCATAAAAACCGACATTAAGTAAGATAGATGAAAAAATTTAAGTGTGTGGAAAAATAGTATATATTTTAATATTAATGAAATAAAAATTTGCATAATGAGAAAGAAAATTTTTTTATATCTATTGATGCTGATTTCGATATCAGCGTCCTATGGTCAGTCGTATGATTTTGGATTCGCGCTGGGCGGGATCGAAAGTGATAAGATTGCCGACTTTGAGTTCGATGACAGTGGCAATATTTATATCACCGGAAATTTTCAAAGCACCGTGGATTTTGATCCGGGCGCAGGTGTTAGCAGTCTCACTTCCAGCGGAGAGGAAGATGTTTTTTTAGCGAAATATACCGCCACCGGAGCGCTGCTTTGGGTTTTTAAAATTGGAAGTAGCGCCGCTGACAATGTATCGGGTATTGAAATTATTCAGAACACGAAGATTGTCATGTTCGGGCATTTTATTGGTACTGTCGATTTTAATCCGGGGGCGGCGATCAATAGCTGTACCTCGGCCTTTCCGGATTACGGGGACTACTTTCTTGCAAGCTATTCATTGAGCGGAAACCTGCAGTCAGTAAAGCAGATTGGGCCGGGGCAGGCGTACGGTAAACAAATCACTAAAGACAAAAATGATAATGTAATATTGACCGGAGGTAAATCATTCAATATTACCTTAAACTTCGAAACGGGAAACTCTGCAGCTGATCTTACAGGATTAGGTACTTTTTTCGTGCGCTATAATAAAAATGGTGTTTTTCAATATGCAAAGTTGATCCCCGCCACTCAAGTTGGAAGCTTTTATTATGCTCCCAGTACTGCTGGGATTCATGCGGATATCAATAAAAATATTTTCATTACCGGTCAGTACGGATATAGCGTAAACGCCACCGGTATTACCTTTGATTTTGATCCGGGTCCTGGAAACTCCAATACGAGCGCTACGGATGTAAGTGGTAACATTAGTAATTCGGATATTTTTATGGCCAAATATGATTCCAATGGGGTATTCCAGTGGGTATACACCGGGGGCCGCTTATCCTGGGAAAATGAAAGGGGATGTGCCGTAAGTTCAGACCAGGCCGGTAATGTGTACCTCACCGGAAAATTTATCTACCAGTTGGATCTGGATACGGGTCCCGGCGTATTCAATATTTCCGGAAGTGGTTCTCAGCCCTTGGTCTTTCTCGCGAGTTTCACCCCAACGGGTAGCCCCCGATGGGGACTGTGCTTGTCCGATCAACCGGTCGCAATGAGCCCCTCCGTTTTTTGCGACCAGAATAATCAGGTTTATCTTCTCTCCGCCATAAACACGCTAAATGATTATGACCCTGGTCCCGGAACCCTTGTCTTTGACTCAGTTTCAAGGAATGCGTTTGCAACGATAAAATATGATAATCTGGGTAACTTTATCAGTGCACGACACATTTTAGCTTACTACCCGCAAGAAGGGTTGATGAAGGTAAACGATAGCGGGGATATTTTTGTCGCCGGTGACTATGGTCACTTTATCAGCCTCAATTCGGACCAGTCTACCGATACCACTTTCAACAACGGTTTGCTCGGACCTGAACCCGATAGCCGGGATGTTTTCCTGGTAAAATACCTGCAGGAACCGTCAATACTATCCCAATCACAAAGTCAGCCCCTATGTATGGGCGGCAATGAGACTCTCTTCGTGCAGCCCGGAGGAGCACCCCCGTTTTCGTATTAGTGGAAAAAAAATGGCAGCAATCTTACGGGCGCAAACGCCAGTACATTCCCCATTACAACGGCCGATCTAACGGATGCAGGAACCTATATCTGTGAAATTTCCAATAGTTACGGACAATTCCAGAGTGCACCCATTCAGATCAGCGTCGTTCAATTATCGGTCAACGCCGGTAATGATGATGCGATCTGCAACGGAGGTCAGTCTCAATTACTGGCCAGCGGCAGCAGTAATTATCCGGCACTCTCCGGTACGCTATCCTACCAATGGATGCCAGCCACCGGACTCTCAAATGCCACCATCAGCAACCCATTGGCCCAGCCAGTGCTCACTACGAATTACCGGATAACACTCACCGACGCCAATGGATGCCAGGCATTGGACTCCCTCCTGATCCAGGTTCAAAACCCGTATGCGAATGAAAAGATTTGCCTGGTTTCCGTGGATCCTGTCACCGGTAAAAACAGGATCTATTGGGAAAAAACGACCGGTGTCGGTACAGAATATTATTTGATCTACAAGGAGAACGGGACGAATAACTACACCCAAATTGGAAACGTCGCCGCAAGCGATCCGGCCGAATATACAGATTTGTTTTCCCAGCCCGAGATGCACGGAGATAAGTATAAAATTTCAGTTTTAGATACCTGTGGTAATGAATCCCCGCTTGGATACTTTCATAAAACAATTAATCTGACCATCGCTGCATTCGGCAGCACGATGGGCCTGAACTGGGATGATTATGTGGACGAGAGCGGCTCGTACATTCCGTTCCGATACTACATCTACCGGGGAACAGATCCTTCCGCGCTGAGTCTCTACGATTCCGTATCGGGTAGCTTTAACAGTTATAATGATTTGGATGTAGTTGACCTATATTATTATCGTATCGGTGTGAAAAAAGCGGGTGGTTGCAATACGGCAAAATCGGATATGACGTCTTTTTCAAACCGAATTGATAACAGCGATTTTATTGGTATCGCCGAATCCCCCGATGGTATTGACAAACTGACGTTCTCGCCCAACCCGATGTCATCCTATACGGATGTTTTTATTCCTGGAAGTCAACGTCTGCACGGTGATTTTCTCTGTTTGATTTATGATTATACAGGCAGAGTAATAAGGACACTTAGCCGGGGCGACATTGAACAATCCCCTGGATTTTCGGCCTTCCCATTCAAATTCAGGCTGGAGCGTTCCTCTATGGCGCCCGGGGTTTACCTGGTCGAATTCAGAGGCGTGAAAACCTATTACGGGAAAGTTGTTGTGAAATAGAACATTTGTTTTAGAAGCCCCATCGCATCCTCCTTCCAGGCTGGCATGGGGCTTTTTATTTTACTGACCGTCCCTGCCATGGGTTCGTGCGAATGCGAACAGTATAGATGACCTTAGCCGGCTTCACAACCCTTGAAATCGGCTCCCTGCGTTTGAAGCGGGATTAATCTTTTTTACTGTTAATCGTTTTGATAGAGACCAGATTGGTCGTGCTGGAAATCTTTTGTTGTGATGGCGTGATTCCAATTACATCATCTGTTGGCCGTCGCTGAAATTATTTGTATAATTGTATACAGAATCCCAGCAATAAACCATTCATTTTTTTCCTTACGGAGGATCTTTAATATCATAACAATGAAAAATGCTATTTCCATTTTTGCCTTGCTAACTTGCATAACCCTGGCCATGCCACATACTATGGTGCATGCCCAGGAAGCAGTTCCGGAAGTTATAAATGACCTCACGGAACTGAACATGAACGGTGCTGTCCGTACGATTACAACCTTTTTGTATGAGCCCGTCCGCGGAAGTCAGCTTACTGGCACAGAGCCCTTAAAACTGAAGACCGTGGTGCACTACAACCGGGCAGGCTTTGAAACGGAGGTGCTGGAATACGATCCAAACGGCAATCTGAAAAAGAAGAAAACCCAGGAATACGACAGCCGCAATAACAAGACCGTGATGTGCGAGTTCGATGGGTCGGGTACGCTGACGTACAAACGAGTCAGCACCTACGATGCCGGGGGCCGTGAAATTGAAAAGCGTTTAATGAACAATGGCGTAGAACCCGGTCAAAAAACCATCAATAAGTACGACAAACAGGGAAACCTGACCGAGATGAAAATCATGACAGCCGGGGGTACACTATCAAAAAAATATGTGCATACGTATAATGCCCTTAACCAGAAAGTCCTCACCAAAGTCTACGATGAGAGTGGCGGACTTTCCCGCTCGCTGGCCATGGCGTACGATGCTGCCGGCAACCAGGTTGAACAGAGCTCAAGCCGGGCCGACGGGACTTTTGGCGATAAGTTCGTTTATAAGTACAATGACAAGAACCAGTTCATTGAAGAACAACAGTTGTCAGCTTCCGGGGAGATTCGAAATAAGATCCTGTATTCCTACAATGCGCAGGGACTTCTAACCAGCGAGCGTCAGTATGACCTTTTCGGGGAAATCAGCTATAGTCTGTTTCAGGAATACGATGCGCAGGGTAATATTATTTCAATGGATGATTACCTGGCCGAGGAAGATGATTACCTGACGACGGTGTATGTATACAAATACGATCAGAATAACAATTGGATTTCGAAGACGGAATCGATGGATAATCGGTCACAAAAGACGGAACGGCAAATCATTTATTATGAATAATTACGCTGTTTTTTTTCGCCTGTAAAAGAAGTAGATAATCATAACCCAAGCTTAAGCCCATGAATATTGACCCGCAGATCCTGAGCCGTGTACACACCTGGCTTAATAGTTCAATTGACGAAGAATTGAAAGACGAAGTGAAACGCCTGATGGAAGAAGATCCGGCGGAACTTACCGATGCCTTTTACCGCGATCTGGAATTCGGCACCGGCGGTTTGCGCGGCATTATGGGAGCGGGCACCAACCGCATGAACAAGGCTACCGTAGCCATGGCCACCCAGGGTCTGGCCAATTATATCCGTCTCGCTTTCGCGGATGAGGCCACGCCCTCCGTCGCCATTGCGTACGATAGCCGAAACAACAGCGCGTACTTTGCGGAAATTGCCGCCAGTGTTCTCTCCGCCAACGGTATCCGCGTTTATCTGGCGTCCGAACTTCGCCCAACCCCCTGGCTTTCCTTCGCTGTACGTGAACTGAAATGCCACAGCGGTATCGTCATCACCGCTTCGCACAATCCCAAGGAGTACAATGGCTACAAGGTTTACTGGAACGACGGTGGCCAACTGGTCCCACCGCACGATGGTAACGTTATCACGGAAGTGCGAAAAATTACAAGCCTGGAGAAAGTGAATTTTCAACAACAGGACGACAAGATCATCCACATCAGTAGTGAAATCGATAACGTTTACCTTGAGCGGGTGAAAGCGCTGAGCCTGGCTCCGGACCTGGTCCGTAAGCACAGCGACCTCCGTATCGTATATACGTCCCTGCACGGAACGGGCATCACCATGGTGCCGAAAGCGCTGGCCTTGTATGGTTTCAGGAATGTTTCCATCCTTGAGGAACAAGCCGTCCCCGATGGAAATTTCCCGACACTGAAGTCGCCCAACCCCGAAGAACCGTCGGCGCTTCAGATGGCCATCGCGAAAGCGAACACCATCCAGGCCGACCTCGTCATGGCCACCGATCCCGATGCAGACCGCGTTGGAATTGCCGTGCGGGATGCACGGGGGGAGTTTGTTTTGCTGAACGGGAATCAAACAGCGGCCATCCTGATAGCATATTTGCTGAAATCATGGAAGGATAAGGGTTTACTGAAGGGACGTGAGTTTATTGTCAAAACCATCGTGACAACGGAATTGCTGAAAACCATGGCCGATACCTATGACGTGGATTGCCCCGATGTGCTGACCGGCTTCAAATACATCGCGGAAATCATCCGTGAAAACGAAGGTATTAAAACCTTTATCGGGGGCGGGGAGGAGAGCTATGGCTACCTGGTGGGCGATTTTGTGCGCGATAAAGATGCTGTAATTTCATGCTGTCTTATCGCGGAAGCCTGCGCCTGGGCCCGCGAACAGGGGATGTCCGCCTTTGAAATGTTGCTCGGTATTTATGAGACGTTCGGGTTCTATTACGAATCCCTGCTCTCAATCACCAAAAAGGGAAAATCGGGTGCCGAAGAAATCAAGGCAATGATGCAACAGTACCGGCAGCACCCCCCCGCTGAAATCGCCGGTTCACAGGTGGTTTGCGTGAAAGATTATAAATCGGGCGTGGTGAAAGATCTACGCAGCGGCGAGGAAACGCGCATTAATCTGCCCGCCTCGGATGTGCTGCAATTTCTGCTGGAGGATGAAACCCTGATAACGGTGCGGCCTTCGGGAACCGAACCGAAAATCAAATTTTATTTCGGATTAAAAGCCCCCCTCGGTCAGCGCGATGCGTACGAAACCACCGTTGAAAAGATGAACGAACGACTGCAGCAAATCATCGCGGCCCTGGAACTTCAGTAACGAATCATCATGCGAAACAGAAAATACGTTTGGACGGTTCTGCTCGCGTTGGCGTTATGCGGGCAGGGGCAACGCACCACCGCCCAGAATAATACACTGGCCATCGATCCCGCCTGGACGCCGGGGGAGATTGCCGCGCAATCGGTCCGGGTCGTGCCTTCGCCACGGCAATACAGCTGGCAGCGGCTGGAAATGACCGCCTTCCTTCACTTCGGTATCAACACCTTTACCAACAGGGAATGGGGCGATGGTAAGGAATCGCCGGCCTTATTTAATCCTACGGCCCTGGATGCACGCCAGTGGGTGCAGGTGTGCAAGGCGGCTGGTTTCAAACTCATAATACTGACCGCCAAGCATCACGACGGTTTTTGCCTTTGGCCTTCGGCCTTTACAGAACATTCTGTCAAGCACTCCCCGTGGAAAAACGGACAGGGCGATGTGGTTCGCGAACTGGCGGAGGCCTGCCGCGCCGAAGGCATGAAACTCGGGATCTACCTTTCGCCCTGGGACCGCCACGAAAAAACCTACGGCGATTCGGAAGCCTACAATCGCTATTTCTGTCATCAACTGCGTGAATTGCTTACCAATTATGGAACGATTTCGGAAGTCTGGTTCGACGGGGCCTGCGGTGAAGGTGCTAACGGAAAGAAACAAGTGTATGATTGGGCCGCCTATTACAGCGTGGTACGCGAATGTCAGCCCGATGCGGTCATCGCCATCATGGGGCCGGATGTGCGTTGGGTGGGCACAGAATCGGGTTATGGACGCGATACTGAGTGGAGCGTGATCCCAATGGAACAGCAAAATACCGACGATATTGCGGCAAACTCTCAGCAGCAGGCGGCCGACATTGCGTTCATTCCCGCCGGCGATCGCATGAAGCCGGATCTGGGAAGCCGGGACGTGATCCGGACGGCGAAATCGCTGGTCTGGTATCCCGCTGAGGTGGATGTCTCCATTCGGCCGGGTTGGTTTTGGCATCCTGAGCAAAACAAGGAGGTGAAGAAGAAAGAACAACTGTTTGATATCTACCTGAATTCCGCCGGCAAGAACAGCCTCCTGCTAATCAACATCCCCCCGGATACCGCGGGGAAAATCCACGAAAGTGATATCGAAAGCCTGCAGCTTTTTCGCTCCATGGTGGACGTGAGTTTCGCCCGCAACCTGGCGACTGGTGCGAAACTAAGCACATCCGCTCATAAAAAAACGCCACGGCTGACCGACCTTACTGATGATCAGTATGAAACCTCCTGGACCTCCGCTCAGTCCGATACCTGCCCGCTGATAGCACTCGAATTTCCCCGGGCAGTGACGGCTAACGCAGTGGTGCTGCAAGAGGATATCCGCCATGGTCAACGCGTGGAGCGTTTCCGGATTTCGGCCGAAGTGCAGGGAAAATGGAGGGTGCTGTCCGAAGGCACTACCGTGGGGTACCGCCGGATACTGTGCTTTCCGGCCATTCAAACAAAACATATGAAAATCGAAATCCTGCAATCCCGCGCTGCGCCTGTGCTTTCGACGCTGGGGGTCTATAAAATCATCAAATAGCTGCTTGAATCCCCCGGACTGAAAAATCTCCGTACTTATTTTGATTCAAATTCGTAGCTTTGCATAAAGTTTTGCCCCCCCTGGACCGTTGAAATACTCGGAAATGATGATAAGACCAAGCAACAAAAACATATTCGGCCCTGCGTCCTCCGTACTATTAACCCTGGACTATCGACCATCGACTATCGACTATCGACTATCGACTATCGACTGTCGTCTAACGACTCCTACCTATGGTTGACACAAGAAAATTGAAAAACTTTGACTTCGGCAATGCCTCTGACATCGGAAAGGTGCGGGGGGAGAACGAAGATTATCTTGGGTATTTCGAATCGATCAACGGCCATGTCTTTGTCGTTTGCGACGGCATGGGCGGTCACGCCGGCGGCTCAACCGCTTCGCACATTGCCGTGGATGCTGTCCGGGATTTTTTGGAGAATCATTATTTTGATTTGCCGGAGGATGCCCTGAAAGAGGCGATCATCTTCGCGAACAGCGCGGTATACACGAAATCGGTAGAGAACCCGCAGTTGTCGGGTATGGGCACCACCATGGTGCTGGTGATTATCCGGAATGACAAAGTGCATTATGCGCATGTGGGCGATAGCCGGCTCTACCTGATGAGCGACCAGAAACTTACGCGCTTAACCAGCGATCACAGTTTTGTGCAAACCTTGGTGGATCAGGGCTTGCTGAATGAAGAGGACATGGAGCGTCATCCCCGACGCAATGAAATTACCCGTGCTCTTGGGATTCAGGAGGACGTGGAGATAGCTGTTTCTGCAGAGCCACTTCGGCCGGTCAACGGCGATTTGCTGATGCTGTGTACCGATGGGCTGAACAGCATGTTGTCGGTCGAACAAATACGCCCTG
>CAZPDS010000026.1:916-23676 GCA_964585485.1 uncultured Bacteroidales bacterium | reverse complement strand
TGTTTTAGCCGGCGATGCAAGCGCCCAGGAGAAAGTGATGCGCCTGGTCGAGATGGCGAACGAAGCCGGCGGTTTTGATAACATCACCATCCAGTTAGTTCACTTTTATAATGTCAGCAACAAGCGAACCGACCCGGGCTCGGCTGCATTCAAGCCCGCTCCAGTCGTGCCGCTTCCCAAGCTGTCTGATGATCATAAACCTTTTTTTACGAAGAAGATGAGAAAATATTTTTTGTACATCGTGCTCGGCATCGCCATCCTGGCGATTGGATATTTCCTGTGGGATATGTTTGGCAGTTCGGGAAATCCCCTGCCAATGGCCTCACGTCAGTCTAAAGATTCAGTGAAAGAACAAACGGTTCCATCTGATGATGAGGCCTCCGAAGAAACGACTGCACCCGTGGCAAAACAGCCCCCGGCCGAAACGCCCTCAACAAACGCCCGCGATACCGTGTGGGCCTCTTATACGGTGAAGTCGGGCGATGTGCTGAGCAAGATTTCCACTCGCTTTGGTGTCACCAATGCCGTTCTTATCCGCAAAAATAACCTTAAGGGTGACATGATTCGCCTGGAGCAGGTGTTGCAGGTGCCGGTTAAAGCACGGCACACGGTTGCGGCCGGTGAAACGATCGCGACCATTGCAAAAAAATACCGTTCCGACAGCGACGAAATACGTAAGGCTAACGGACTCAAAAGCCAGACACTCA
This sequence comes from uncultured Bacteroidales bacterium, assembly GCA_964585485.1. Classification (GTDB taxonomy): domain Bacteria; phylum Bacteroidota; class Bacteroidia; order Bacteroidales; family CAIWKO01; genus CALGYY01. Next base: position 22,969 of record CAZPDS010000026.1, on the reverse strand, counting down.
GCAAAGGGTCTACACTACTGATTCCCTTCTGAACTACGGAGGGCAAGCAACGTTTACAACAATAATTTCGGAATGATTGGTACCCAAATATTAAATTACCGCATCGACCGCCTGATTGGAGAGGGTGGCATGGGCAATGTATATCTGGGCGTTCACAACCTGATCGGTCGGCATGTGGCCATTAAGGCCCTGCATCCGGTGCTGGCAAAAAATCCGGAAATCCGCGAACGTTTTAAGCACGAAGCCTCTACGCTGTCTCATTTGCATCATACGAACATTGTGCAGCTCTATGATTACGTTGAAACAGAAGCGGGTATTTTTCTGGTGATGGAATTCGCCGACGGTCAGCCCCTGGATCAGCACATTGAGAAGGTCTCCGGCGCAATTCCTGAAGACAAGGCCCTGGTCCTCTTTGGGAAGATACTGGATGGCGTGGCCTACGCTCATAAGCAAAATGTGGTACACCGCGACATTAAACCGTCCAATATCATTGTCAGCCCGGATGGCAAAGTGAAGATTCTCGATTTTGGCATTGCCAAGATCCTGGGCGATACCAGCCACAAACTCACAAAGACCGGGACTAAACTGGGAACGGTCTTGTACATGAGCCCGGAACAAGTGAAGGGCGAGCCCCTGGATCATCGTACTGATATTTATTCCCTGGGCATTACGCTTTTCGAAATTTTGGCCGGCAAATGCCCTTTCGACGGAAGCTGTACCGAATATGAGGTCTACAAAAAAATCGTGGAAGAGCCCATGCCCGATGTTCGTAGCGTGAACCCTTCCGTGAGTGAACACCTGGCCCTCATTATCGCTAAAGCGACCGCGAAGAACGCAAATGATCGTTATCAGAGCTGCGCCGAGTTTCGCAGGGCGCTGAGCGGCGAGGAGAGTATGCATCAAATGGTGGGTGCCGCGGGCAGGAAGATGGTCGCCACCTTGGGTAAAACAGCGGCTGGTGTCGTGAAACGCAGAAACTACCTGACCGTTCGTTTCTGGAATGTCTTGATGGGTCTGCTTTTGCTAAGTGCCGTCGGTATGGCTGCCTTAAAACTTTTCTTTCTGAAGGAAGAGCGTTATGTGATTGCCAATGAGCTTTACCTGCGCAAAACAAAGAGTGATGAGGACGGTGGTAACCGACTCACCTTAATGAAATTCGGGGATCGACTACAGGTTATGGAAGTTGATCTCCAGCCTGATGAAAAGGGGTTTATCTGGGCACGTGTGGCGGATGAAACCGGGCAAGAGGGCTACGTTGCGCTGAATTATCTGGGTTCATACAATGAGTATATCAAAATCAGTAAAATTTTCACAGGTGATGGTCTGCTGCAGTCCAGTGTGCTCTATAAACGGGCCGTGCTGAACTACCTCGATGATCGTGATTACTGGGATTCCGGAAATGATCCGCAATGGGTGCTGAATACCACGGCGTCCGGTTCGCGTTATTCGTCAGCATTGGAAGGCGATTTCAATAAGGACGGGCTGAAAGACTATGCCTGTGTTTTGTTGGAAGAAAATAGCGGCACCTGCCGACTGCTGGTGTTTTTCGCCAAAGGCAAGTTTGAATCGAAATTAATGTTGGAAGAAGACCTGGTTTTCGACGGCCAGCTTGGCCTGTTGCGTAAGGGTGAAAGCTATAATACAGGCCGCACACGGACGGTCACTGAAACGGATGAAGAAGGAACGGCCGTTGAAGTACAGCAGCCGGTTTTCCGTTCGGTAGAATCGGATGCGTTGATCGTTAAAGATAGCGAGAGCGGGCGTCGCCAATTGTTCGTATTTGACCACGTGCTAAATCGTTTTAATAAAGGGGTGAAGATGCCATGAAAACACTAAGTATTGGCAGAAACAACAGCAACGATGTGGTGATCAAGGATTCCTTTGTCTCCGGCACGCATTGTTCCATCACCCTGGACGAAAAGGGGAAGTTTTATTTGCAGGACCTGGGTTCTTCCAATGGTACCTTTGTGAACGGTAATCGCGTTCAACAGGCCTGGCTGGCCGATAATGACGAGGTCAGGATAGGGGCGAACCTGATTCCCTGGCAGGAGTATTTTGAAAGCCCCAACAACAGCCAGTTGAACGGGCAGGTGATCCGGACCATTCGTTTGGGGCGCGCATCGGATAACGACGCCGTGATTGCCGACGATTATGTTTCGTCCTATCACGCCGAGATTTTGGTGACGGACCAGCGTGAGTATCTGATTCGGGATCTCAAGAGCACCAACGGCACCTTTGTCAACGACCGCCGGGTAAGTTCGGCGCTGTTGGTTCCGGGCGATCGTTTACGGCTGGCGCGCATTACCCTGGAATGGACGATGTACGTAAGCGCTCCGTCCGAATCGGAAAAGAGTGGTCGCAGCCGGGCCCGGCGCAGCCTGGTAATGCTAACCCTGAGCCTGCTGGCGATAGCTCTCATTTTGCTGGGTATTTGGGGTATGCGCAACCTGAAAAAGCAGGCGCTTCAGCACCCGAAACAAAGTGAATATTCCCGTGAGGTACCGTCTTTGGGTGCGGTAAAAGGGCTGCCGGTCTGATGAAACCTTCTTTTTGGGAGACCTGATCTTACTTAATTAAGCCTATGCCTACAGCTTCCTTTCATAGTATTCTTCCCATTCAAATCCGTTTTAGCGACGTAGATTTTCTGGGGCATGTTTCTAATACACAATATCAGAACTATTTTGATCTGGGCAAAACCGATTATTTTGAACGGGTGATACCTGAGATTGATTTTACAGGATTATGCGTGGTGGGCGCTTCGGTAAAGATTGATTACATTCTTCCTGTATTCATGCATTCGCAGATCGTGGTAAAAACCAGAGTGATCAAACTGGGCACCAAGAGTATGACACTGGAACACCTGATAAGCGACACGGAAACGGACGATATTTACGCCACCTGCACCGTCGTTTTGGTTTGTTATCATGTAAAAGAACAGGCCAGTTACCCCATCCCGGAAGAATGGAAGCGTAAAATCAGCGACTTCGAAGGCTGGTGACACGCTCCTCTGCGTTTTCCTTTGCGGCGCTCGGCGTTGTGCTTTTAGTGGTTGCGCTGTGTTTTTTGGCTTGGCACTTAGGTTAGCCCGTTATTCTCCAGCAATGCAAAGAACCCTTTCCGGTAGTTTTCCCCAACTGGAATCAACTGGTCGCCAATGCGGATACGATTGCGCTCTACCGAGGTGATCTTGTCGAGGGCTACCATATAGCTGCGGTGAACCCGCACAAAACGAGGTTCGGGAAGTACACTTTCTACCTTCTTGAAACTCTGCAGGGTCATGATACGCTCGGTGTTCGTGACGATCCTTACATAATCCCCCATTCCCTCGATGTACAGGATGTCGGACAGGCAGACTTTCTGCAAACGGAATTCGGTCTTCACAAAAATGAAATCCTTTTCGTTGCCCCTCGAAACGCTGTCTGCATTCAGCATAGCCGGCATCTTTTTGAGGGTGATCTTTTCAAAAACCTTGTCAACCGCCATAAGGAAACGCTCGAAGGAGATGGGCTTCAGCAGGTAATCCGCTACATCCAGATCAAATCCCTGCAGGGCATAATTGTGATAGGCGGTGGTGAAAATCACTTCGGGCCGTTCCTTGAGTACTTTCAGCAACTGTATGCCCGAGAGGTCTTCCATCTGGATGTCTAAAAACAACAAGTCGATTTTGTTTGTCTTTAAATATTCCATGCAGGCCAGGCCGCTGGTAAAGGTCTGCTTTAATTCCAGGTAGGGGATTTTTCGGATGTAATCTTCCAGTATGTTTAAAGCCAGTGGCTCGTCATCCACGGCAATGCAATTGATAATCATAATTCAGTCAGGCTTAGTTTAACTTGAAAGGTTTGTTCACGAACATTGACTGCTAATGTATGACGCCCGGGATAAATCAGTTCCAGCCGACGTTTTACGTTCTGCAGACCGATCCCCTTTTGTGGATCCTTATGCGTCTGTTGCCCATCGTTGAGGTAACTGGTGATCTCAAATTCAAATTTCGTGTCGCGGCAGTCGATATTGATCATGATGCCGGGTGACTCAACTTGCTTGCTGCCATGCTTAAAGGCATTTTCAATGAAGGTGATCAGCACCATGGGTGCAATCAGTTTCCCGTGTGGATCGCCTTGCAGATTGACCCGAATAAAATTGGGTTTCTGCAACCGCAGCTGTTGCAGTTCAATATAGCTGGTGATATAGGTGAGCTCTTTGTCGAGCGCCACTTTCCCAGTATTGCTTTCGTACAGCATATAGCGCAGAATGTCGCTGAGTTTCATCAGGGCGCCGGGCGCATCATCTGACTTCCGATACACCAGTGAATACAGGTTGTTCAGCGTGTTGAACAGAAAATGCGGATTAATCTGTGATCGAAGAAGGGCGATTTCGGCTTCCTGTTTCTGCTGGATGAGTTCATCCTTTTGCTTTTGGGTTTGCAGCCAGCCGACAAAGAAGGTAATCAGCAGGGAAATGACAGTATATACCAGGGTGTTTATGAAATCCTGAATTATGTAGAGGTACCAGCCGTATTCCTTATCTTCCGGATCCGGAAAATACGAAATCACCCATTGTCCGGAATAATAACGCAAAAGGGTGAAAATGATCACGAAGGGTAGGAGCCACCAGAGAAATCGCAAGCCTTTGGTGTTGCGGAGAACGTATTGGTTGATGAAAAAAAAGCAGGTGTAAAAATTCACCACATTCGTTAAGCCGAAAATCAGTATCATATAACCCAGGCCGGGCTGGTGACGGTCGAACATGAGATCCCGCGTGACGGGCAATCCCATAAACAGTACCCAGAAAATGGTGTGAAGTATTATTTGATATTTTAGTTTCATAGGAAATCGTGTCGGTGTTTTCAAAAGTAAAGATACTGTGAAAAATCAAGCTGTGTGCGGGCGAGTATGCTAAACCGACCAAACGGACGATTTCTCCGGTCAGCAAGCAGCTTTGTCCGGTAAAGCCTTTAGCTGCCCATCGTAGCATTGTATCGGTTGCAGACGCTGTTTTGGCGAGTTTTGTTGCAGACGCAACAGGGTGAAAGTACATTTGCTTCCAGGTCAATTATACCGCCCTAAAGGCTGGTTTCTTCACCGAATGTTCTTTATTATTTGTTGGATTCCCTTGCGCAATCCCGGATTCTGTATGATGGTTGTTACACGCTTTATGGGTTAGATAATGCACGTGTGCTCTGGATCAACCGGTGAATCCGGGAGAGCAATGGGGACTAAGGATTATCGACTATCGACTCTCGACTATCGACTATCGACTAGAATTTACCTATCTTTGTGCTCTTTGATTGTTTCGCTGAATTAATCTCAAACTATATATAAATGAAACGATTACTAATTTCAATGCAAGTACTGATGATGACGGCATTGCCGATGTTTGCACAGGACAGTAAAGTGCCTGATTATTCCATGACGGACCGTAAGGATGTGCCCGTCGAATACACCTGGAAGGTAGAGGATATCTACGCCAACATGGATGCCTGGAAGGTTGATATGCAAAAAATGGAAGCACAGATTGGCCGGATTGACGGGCTGTCGAAAGACTGGACGGCCTCGGCTGCCAATATGCTGGCCTTCATGAAACTGACCGATGAGATTTCCATGATGGGCGAGAAGCTGTATTGCTACATTTCACTCCAAAGTGTAGGTGATTTGGGCAATACAGAATTTCAGGCCTTGAAGGGAGAGGTAATTGCAAAGTTTGTGGACCTGGGATCCAAGCTGTCTTTTGTTAATGACGACATCCTTAAGTTGGGTCTTGACAAATTTAACGGCTACCTGGCGCAGGAAAAAGGGCTTGAGGCCTATCGTTTTGGCGTGGAGCAGGTGTTGCGCGTAAAAGATCACATTTTGCCGACGGATCAGCAGCGGATTGTTTCCCTGACCGGTCTGTTCTCCGGGGCATCCAATGAGGCTTACAGCGTGCTCAGCAACGTTGAACTGCCCAACCCTGAAATCAGCCTGAGCGACGGCACCAAAATCACCCTGAATACCGCTAACTATGTAAAGTACCGTGCTTCGAAAAACCCGGCCGACCGCAGCATTGTTATGAATGCATATTGGGCCAACTACAAGAAATTCGAGAATACATTTGCCGCGATGCTCAATGGCGAGATAAAAGCACATTGGTTTAATGCTCAGGTGGCAAAATACCCCACCTCCCTGAGCGCCTCGCTCGATGCCAATAATATCGACCCCAAGGTCTATACCACGCTGATTGAATCCGTTAATGCGCACCTGGGCTCCCTGCACCGTTTCCTGAAACTAAAACAAAGCTTGCTGGGCCTTGAGAAATATCGTTATGACGACATCTACGCCTCGGCCGTTAAATCGGTAGATAAGGAATATTCCTATGAAGATGGTGTGAAGTTGGTGATGGATTGCATGAAACCACTGGGCGATGAATATGTGAGTGTATTGAAGAAAGCGTTCAGCGAACGTTGGGTGGATCGTTTCCCCAACAAAGGCAAGGAATCCGGCGCATTCAGCATGGGAATTTATGCGGTTCACCCTTTTGTAAAAATGAACTACAATGGCGAATACGATGCCGTTAGCACCCTGGCGCACGAACTTGGACACACCATGCATTCGTATTATTCCAGTAAGAACCAGCCCTATGCTACCAACGATTACGCTACCTTCCTGGCAGAGATTGCCTCTACCTTTAACGAAAACCTGCTGATGCGTCACCTCTTGGAAACCGAGAAAGACGATATGTTCAAGCTTTTTATTCTCGACAATTACCTGGATGGTGTGCGCGGTACGATTTTCCGTCAATCCCTGTTTGCGGAATTTGAGCTCGCGATGCATACCCGTGTTGAGCAGGGACAAACCCTTACCGCGGATTTCCTGAACGCGGAGTATTTGAAACTCACCAAGAAATATTATGGCGACGACAAAGGGGTTATGGAAGTGGGCGACTATATTCAGAATGAGTGGAGCTACATCCCTCACTTCTATATGAATTACTACGTGTTTCAGTATTCAACCGGGCTGATCGCCTCCATGGCCCTGAGCGAAAAAGTACTCTCCGGTGAACCGGGCGCCCGCGAAAAATACCTCGAGTTCCTGAGTGCAGGTGGAAGTGATTATCCCTTGAATATCCTGAAAAAGGCCGGTGTCGACATGACCCAGCCCGAGGCTTCCGATGCGGCTTTCCGCAACTTCGATAAACTCGTTACCGAGATGGAAACCATCGTTGCACGCCTGAAAAAGGCCGGGAAATTGTAATTTTTTGAATTCCGCGCATTGCGCGATCCAACGACAAAAGGCCGGGCATTGCCCCGGCCTTTTTTTTGTCGAAGCTCCACTTCTCCACATCTCCACATCTCCACATCTCCACTTCTCCTCTTCTCCACGCTCCACATCTCCCGCTTCACTATTTTTGTTTACTTTTGCCGAAAATTACAGTACCGTTATGGAGGTCATTATTTTCCAGATCGCTGTCCTGCTAAGTTTTACCGTTTTTCTTGTACCGACAAATGCCAGGCACCCGCTCGCACTATGCCTGACCGCCATTCTCGCTTCCATTACATCTTTCTGGGCGATTCAAAGTTTTTTGCACGCTGATGCCGTAAGTTCCAGTTTTATGGTCCTTGCCGGACATCCCGTGGATCTGGTGATTGACCGCCTTTCTGCCTTTTTTATGCTGGTGATTAACTCTACTTTCATCACCGGCCTGCTTTACGCGAATGGATACCTGCGGCCTTACCGCAGTCAAAAGACAAAGGCTGAGTTTGATTGGCATTACTTCAATCTTCTGTGGTTGTATATTTCAATGTTGCTGGTCGTGATGTTTCGCGACGCCATGGCTTTTTTGATAGTGTGGGAATTGATGTCACTCTCAAGTTTCTTCCTGGTCATTTTCGAAAGCGGGAAGAAAGAGGTGCTTCGCATCGGGATTCGCTACCTTGTTCAGATGCACATCGGGATGATCTTCCTGATGGCGGCGTTTATCTCCGCGGCCGTCGCCGGCGGAGCCGCTTTCAGCTTTGATGGCTTGTCGCAGTATTTCGCTACCCATGCCCCCTTTGGATTGTTTCTTTTGTTTTTTCTGGGCTTTGGTATTAAAGCCGGCTTCATGCCTTTGCACACCTGGCTTCCGCATGCACATCCGGCAGCCCCCTCGCACGTATCGGGCATCATGAGTGGTGTTATGATTAAGCTGGGACTCTATGGAATACTTCGGGTAATCACGTTTATTGATGAGGGTTTACTTGAGATCGGTGTTTTTCTTTTGGTGATTTCACTGATAACGGGTGTTTCGGCGGTATTTATCGCGATCGTTCAACGCGATATGAAAAAATTGCTGGCCTACTCGAGTATTGAAAACATTGGCATCATCGGTATCGGAATGGGTGCCGGTATGATCGGAATGGCGGTGAACATGCCGGCCCTGGCGGTACTGGGCCTGGCCGGCGCACTGCTTCATATTCTGAATCATAGCTTCTTTAAGTCCTTGCTCTTTTATATGTCAGGCAACGTTTATCAGCAGACACATACCCGCAACATCGAAGAATTGGGCGGACTTGGGAAAAAAATGCCGAAAACCACCTTGTTGTTTTTGCTTGGATCCCTGGCTATTTGCGGACTCCCGCCATTCAATGGCTTTATCTCTGAATTTCTGATTTACGCTGGTTTTTTCAAATCCCTGCAGGGCGCGGGTTTAATGACGATCGTCTTCATTCTCACGGGCATCATCGGACTGGCCTTAATCGGCGGCCTGGCGGTTTTTTGCTTTACGAAAATTTTCGGTTTGGTGTTTTTAGGTACAGCGCGTTCCGAAAAGACGTCACACGCGACGGAAGTTCACGGAAGTATGTTGTTGCCTGGTCTTATCATCGCCAGTATGATTTTTATTGTGGGTCTGATCCCCGTGCTGTTCATGCGTCCCCTGGCGGATTTGGTATTTGTGTTCACCGGTCATACTGAAATTATTACCGCCCTTAGTCCTTCCATGGCGGGCATCAGTATCGCGGCCGGCTTGCTGGTGGCGCTGGTGGTGTTGCTTGGGTATCTTCGCTCACGGGTACATCGTTCCAAAATCGTGACGGAAAATGCCACCTGGGGCTGCGCCTACAGCGGTGCGGATCCGGCGGTGCATCAATATACGTCGGCATCGTATGCGGATAGCATACGGCAGTTAGCGCCCGGGCTTGTACATGTTAAGCAGCAGTATCGAAAAACGGAGGCGACGGAAATATTTCCGGAAGCACGGCATTTTGAAACCACCACGGCGGATGTGGCGGAGGAGAATCTGATTGAAAAGCCGGTGAACGCTATCCTTGAAGGTATGTGGAAAGCCGCTGTTTTTCAAACCGGAAAGATTCAACATTATTTGTTATACGCCCTTCTTTTTGTTGTATTGATTTTTATATTGACCCTGATAAACTGGATCTAAATGAGCCTGCTTTCAGTACTGCTTATCTTACTTTCGGCCCTCTTTTTTCCGGGCATCATCGCACGAACCAAAGCGCTGGTGGTGGGCCGAAAGCAGCCGCCCGTACTGCAACCGGTGTATGATGTTCTTCGCTTGCTGCGTAAAGGAAGTATCTATAGTACCACCACGGGTTTCGTCTTTCGTCTGGCACCGCTGGTGTATTTGGCAACGGTGCTGGTTTCCGTGTTGTTTCTGCCCTTGGCCGGACAACATGGCTTGCTGGGTTTTGATAATGACCTTGTTTTTTTCGCTTACCTGCTGGCTCTTGGAAAATTTTTTATGATCTTAGCCGCTCTCGATTGCGGTAGCGGCTTTGAGGGTATGGGCGCCAACCGTGAAGCCCTTTATTCCATGTTGGTGGAGCCCGCCTTTTTTGTTACAATGGGTTCGCTGGCCCTTTTTACCGGTTGCACTTCTTTTCATGAGTTGTTTACCCGTGTTCAGATGAGCACCGATTTCTCTTACATCATTGGCATTTCGGCCGTGTACGTTTTTGTGTTCATTGCCATGATTGAAAACTCACGTCTGCCGGTGGATGACCCTCGCACTCACCTGGAGCTTACCATGGTTCATGAGGTGATGGTGCTCGACTACAGCGGATTCGATCTGGGCCTGATTCAAATGACTTCCTGGCTGAAGTTTAGTCTGTACACAACCTTGATATCGAATTTTATGTTGCCCGTGGGCTGGCATCTTTCCCTGCAAATTGGTTTATTCTTTTTACTGCAGGCTGGCACGGCCACCGTAGTGGGCTTGCTGGAATCCTTCCGTGCCCGGAATAAAATGGAGAAGAACCCACAGTGGATCTTAATGTTGTCGGCAATAGCCATCGTGACCTTTCTGGCCACCCTGATTATCGCCGGGAAAATCATGTTAAGCTAAGGCCCTATGAGTTACCTGCTGATCATATTGTACGCTATTAGCCTCGTATATTTTGCGGTGGCCGAACGTATGTCGAAGTTTGTTCTCATCCTGAGCATGCAGGGATTCATCCTGTTTGGGGTGGCTTTTTATAGCCTGATCGAAATTCAGTTGTTTGATTTCATCTTTATCCTTGCGGAAACAGTGTTGGTAAAAGCCTTGATTATCCCCTGGTTTATGAACCGGGTGCGGAAGCACAACAATCTTAAGCGTGTGCACGAACCCTATATACCGGTGTTTTATTCCATACTCGTGGTCATCGCCAGTCTGTGCGCAAGTTTCCTGCTGAGCAATTCCCTGCTGGATGCTCAGATTCACACCCGCTACTTTACGGTGGCCCTGGCCTCGGTGATCTTCGGTATTTATTTTATAGTGGTTCACCGTAATATTTTCAGCCATGTGGTGGGATATCTAATTATTGAAAATGGTGTCTTCCTGCTGTCGCTGGCCGTGGGAAGTCAGATGCCATTGATGGTGAACCTGGCGGTATTGCTCGACCTGGTTATGGGCGTTCTGGTACTCGGCATTTTTATCAACCGTATCGGTGATGTTTTTCACAGTGTTGAGATTGATAACCTTTCGAAATTAAAGGATTAGTCATGCTTGGATTGTTTTTCATTATAGCGGCCGTCATTAGTGTGTTGATATTTTTTGTCAACAGAAGAGGGCTAACGCAGGTTCTCGTGCCGCTTTTTCTGGCGTGTGAACTGGCCTTGGCAGGCTATGCTTTTCTGCATAAGGGTGCATCGGATACCCTCTATTATTCGTTCGACAGCCTGGGTGTATTGCTGATGCTGGTGCTTACACTTCTTAGTTTGGCTACGTTTTATCATAGTTTTTTGTACATGCGCCGTCATCAATTTACGTCACGTCAGGAGTCCATCTATTTTGCTTCGCTGGTGATGATGATTACGGCGATGACCAGCGCTTATTTCGCGGAGAACATCGCGCTGATGTGGGTTAGCGTGGAAACTACCACCTTGTTTGTATCACTGCTGATCTTTCATGACCGGAGCCGTGAAGCCATCGAAGCGTCCTGGAAATATCTTTTCATTTCGTCGGTGGGCGTGGCCCTGGCTTTTATGGGAATTTTATTTCTAAGCATCGTGGCCAGCAAGGGCGGTCTTTCTGATCTGAGTCTGCGTAATCTGCTTTCCATTGCAGAGACCATGGACACCCGCTGGCTGAAGATTGCCTTTTTGCTGGTGGTAACCGGCTTTTCTGCAAAGATGGGTTTATTCCCGCTGCATACCGTAGCCGTTGACGCCCACACCGTGGCGCCGCCACCGATCTCGGCCTTCATTTCAACCACCCTTATGAACGTGGGATTTGTCGGCATCTTCCGGGTGTTTACCATCGTGGCCCAAACGGAGATCCTGGCCTGGGCGCAGCATGTGTTGCTGATCGCCGGACTTCTTTCGGTGGCCATGTCGGCCGTGCAGTTACTACGGGTGGCGCATGCAAAGCGGATGTTTGCTTTTTCGAGCCTCGAGCATATGGGTTTGGTGGCCATCGGCCTTGCGATCGGTGGGGTAGGGTATTACGCGGCCCTGCTGCAAATTGTATTTCATTCCTTCGTGAAATCCAGCCTTTTTTACCAGATCAGCCAGGTGCATTCCGTGTATAAGTCCTATAATATCCGCGATATCAGCGGATACTTCCGGATTCATCCCGCGGGAGCGCTGGCCCTGCTGTTCGGGTTTGTCTCGATTACCGCGATGCCGCCTTCTGGCTTGTTTATCAGCGAGCTGTATTTACTGATCGGCTTGTTTACGGGCGCTTGGGTGATCGTGGCGGTCCTTGTCCTGCTGTTGCTTACCGTCATCATCTTTGTTTTCGCCCGCCATACTTTTTCGATGTTGTTTGGTGCAGTGCCGGATCATATTGATCCGTCGGTGCTTCGTATGAATCGCTATGAATCATTATCGCAATATATTTTGCTCGGACTGGTGGTTTATTTGGGTGTGGCGCCACCGGCCTTTTTCACGGAACTTATCCGGCAGATTTTAACAGTATTAAGCTAAGGCTATGGCAGAAATGAATCAATACCTTGTGATGGAGAACGGAGGATCGGTCGAACGGTCGGCCCTGCCGGTATTGCCGTATGCCGCGTTCTCAGATCAGGCTCTTCAACTGCTCTCGGCGCCAGAGCGTCATTGTGTCGCCTATTACGCTTTGCGCGATGGCGCGGACTTGCTGTTCCCGATGGTCATTGCCGACGATGCGAGCGCTCATTTGCTGGTTTTTTGCCACCGCCTTGGGCCCGAAGCTCCGCGTCATCTGGCATCCCTTACCCGCCATTGTTTCCCGCTGCACATCTTTGAACGGGAAATCGCGGAAAATTTCGGTGTCTTCTTCGAGGGCCACCCCTTTCTTAAACCTGTCCGATATCCCTTTAATCGTCACGATACAAACCTGTGCATAAACGATTATCCTTTTTATAAAATTCAGGGTGACGAGGTTCATGAAGTGGGGGTAGGGCCTGTGCATGCCGGTATTATTGAGCCCGGGCATTTCCGTTTTTCGTGCAACGGCGAAAAGGTGTTGCACCTCGAAATTCAGCTGGGCTGGCAGCACCGTGGCCTGGAAGCCTTACTGGTGGCGGATAAGACCTTACTGCAGCGGAACCTGCTGGCGGAAAATATCGCCGGCGATACCGCGGTGGGCCATGCACTGGCGTACGCGGGACTGGTGGAAACGCTCGCTGGAACGACCATCCCCAAGCGTTTGCACCTGGAACGCGCGATCGCCCTGGAATTGGAACGCATTGCCATTCACACCGGCGATGTCTCAGCTCTTTGCGTGGATGTGGCCTATAGCCTGGGGGCCAATGTTTTTGGAATTCTGCGAACAGGCATTATTAATTTTACCCAGTCGTGGTGCGGAAATCGCCTTGGTAAAAGCATGATTCGGGTGGGCGGTACGATGTGTCCATTGACGCCGGACTTGCAGCATAATTTAAGGGCTGTGCTGGATCGATACGAAGAGCGTTTCATGGAAATGGCGCATCTTACCTATCGCTTACCCAGTGTACAGAATCGTTTCGACTTTATCGGAACGGTCTCCGAAGAGCAGGCCAGGCTGTTGGGAACGGTCGGCATGGCCGCCCGGATGGTGGGCGTAGCGCGCGATATACGCTGTACACATCCCTTCGCGGGTTTCCGTCAACTACCGGTGGAAATGGATGTACGCGAAAAAGGCGACGTCTTTTCCCGCTTCCTGCTGCGGCGAAAAGAGATCCGGAATTCGCTGGTGTGGATTCGTAAAGCACTGGATCTGCTTGGTGAGATGCCGCAAGAGCACCCACAACCGCTGCTGGAAGCAAGGCTGAAACCCGATTGTTTCGCGGTTTCCATCACCGAAGGCTGGCGCGGAGAAATTGCTCACTGTGCCCTAACTGCCTCCGATGGCGGATTGCAGCACTACAAGATCAAGGATCCTTCCCTGCACAACTGGAAAGCCCTTGAGCTATCGCTGCGCGAATTAGAAATTTCTGATTTTCCAATCAATAACAAAAGCTATAATCTGAGCTATTGCGGAAACGACTTATGATAGTGAATCCTTCGACTTCGCTCAGGGATCATAAGGAAAGTGTTAGAAGTAGATAAATAAGATGTATGTTTGAAGAGGTAAAGGTTATATACCATAACGGAAAACAATATATACCGGATTTGCGGAAGGCGGTGGTGCCGGCGCCTTTCCGGGGACGTCCCGTTATTTCGACCGTGGCGGTTGATGGCGCTGCATTGCAGGCCTGTTGTCCTACAGGGGCCATCAGCGTATCCCCCGTGGTGATTGATATGGGGAAGTGTGCCTTCTGTGGAGCATGTGCAGAGGCGTTTCCCGACAAAATCCGCTTTACCAACGATCATAAAATGGCAGCGAACCTTCGCGAAAGTTTGCTTATCGGTGAAGGGGAGGACCATCCGGTACGCATTGATCAGGGCTTGATCCGTGAAGAGGTTCGGGCCGTTTTCCGAAAATCACTGAAGCTGCGCCAGGTGTCGGCGGGGGGCGACAATAGCTGTGAATGGGAGCTGAATGCTTGTGGCAATGCCAATTTTGACATGGGACGCTTCGGTATTGAATTCGTGGCTTCACCGCGCCATGCTGACGGCTTGGTGCTGACCGGGCCTGTTTCCGCGAACATGGCGGAGGCTTTGCAGATTACCTGGGAGGCTATTCCGGAACCGAAGATTCTGGTATTATGTGGCGTGGATGCCATAAGCGGCGGTGTTTTCGCCGACAGTCCGGCCCTGGACCGGCGCTTTCTCGATAAGGTGACGGCCGATCTTTACATCCCCGGGAACCCGCCCCATCCGCTGACCATCATCAACGGACTGCTCGAACTGACCCGCGGGTAGGCCTTCGGTATTTTGGTATTTTTCTTTTTTTTAGATCTTATTCACTGATCACACGTACCTCGGTGCGACGGTTTTTGGCTTTGTTGGCCGGTGTGTCGTTCGGAACAATGGGTGCCTTTTCACCATAGCCCTTGGCCATGATGCGGTTTTTGGCGATACCCTTATCGGTGATGTATTTCATGACCGCATCTGCACGGCGTTGAGATAATATCATATTGTGGTTGTCGTCGGCATCGCTGTCGGTATGACCAGCGAGTTCAATGGTCATTGTCGGGTTCTCCTTCATGGCGTTAAAGAGTTGATCCAGGGCGACGAAGGAGGCTGGTTTCAGATCCCATTTATCGACATCAAAATAGACATTTTCCAGGGTATAGGTTCGCGTGTAGTGTTCAACAATCTTGATGCGAACTCCGTAATCGAATTCTGACAGCTTGGAATCAACGGGCATTTCAAGTTTCATGCTGAAGGTCTTCCCGAATTTTTGCACGGTCATATCATAGGTTTTGTGCTGCTCCACCCAGGTTCCGCATTTGCCCTCAATGTCGGTTTCACCGGTGTATATGACATCGCCGTTGAGAAAAAGTTTTACAAGCGCTGTACCCTCGGCCACCCCGATGTCATCGGTTACCTGAAAATTCACTTTGCATTTTCCGGCATTCGGATCTGCAATGGCCGCAGGGTCGCCGGCGGGGATGGCGATTTCGAGGATGCTTCGATCCGACGAAGGAACGGTCATTATCGAGCTGTAGGTGTTGCCGTTGGCCTTGGTGCGCAGGGTGGCACGCAGGCCTTGCTTCAGGGTAATTGTGTATTTGCCATCGGCCCCGGTGATGTAATCTCCGATTTTTTCGCCGGCCACGTTTTCCAGGCTAAACGCCTGCCCCGCCATTGCTTGCCGGCCCGCGAGCAGTGATATCGTTAGGGCGCAGCTGCGTTCGCCAATAGGTGGCGGAACCGTACCCTGGTCGATCAATATGCGGCACACGGTCTTGTAATAGGCGGCGGATGCATCGGTGCTGATGGGTACTTCATAATACCAGTCCTGGCCGCCTTCAGTAAAATAGACCGTGTATTTTGTGCCGCGTTTGAGTTTGGTTTTGAAATCCCCGCTGGCATCTGTTTTCCCACTCACCGCCACGCTTTCGTCCGGGTTCAGAATGGATAGGTTTTTATTAGCGATGGCCTTGTCGGATTTGTCTTTCAGACTTATGGTGGTAAGAATGTATTCGTCGTTCACACCCACTTGAGCAAAAGCGGGGGATACTGCAGCAATCAGTAGTAGGATCAGAAATTTTTTCATGGATTGTGCGATGGGTTATTTTGTAAATATACTGATTTTATATACGCCTTCAAAGTTCAGGCTGTCTTTAAGTGTGTAACGGGCGTTTAATTGTTCCAGCACGGGGTCATGGCCAAAGGCGAAGACGGTTCCGCAATCAAGGTATATCAGGGTTTTGGCGCTATCGAGGCGGGCCGTTGGCACATCCTTGAGCTGGCGCACCGGCCAGATGCTTTGCTGCTGCAGGCGCAGGGTGGTGCTGTCGTACTGTTTAAATCCTGCCGGATCATAGTGATAGGCGAATTCAAGCTGGGCGTAATCGGGGCTGATCAGGACCTGACTACCGGCTTCTTTTTGCAGTTCACGAATGGTGTGTTCAACATCTTTAATGCGCCGGTGGTGGTCGGGATTGGGGTGGAAGAAGATGAGCATGGTGCCGGCTACGAGCGACAGAAAGATACGTTTTATCGTGCTGTTGCTGTGCAGATGGTGGAAAAGGCCAGCGAGCAGGATGTACAGCGCGGGCGTCAGGAAGAGCAGATAACGGTCGAGGAACACCGGCAGTTTCAGGGATACCAGGAACATGAGCAGCCATCCCGTAAGGAACCAGCCGCCCAGATACAGCAACGAAGGGGTTTCACGGAAACGATACCGAAGGTTCGTGAAGCGGTGCTGACGCAGGAAAAGTAGCAGTGATATAAGTGCGAGCACAAGGATGATCAGCACAACATAACGCGAATTCAAAAAGCGATTGATGTTGCCGTAAAGTTCCGAAGCCTGCGGTTCGGGTACCCAGGTGCCGCTGGCGGAGGCGGCAAAACGCTGAACCAATATGGGGAAGTTGATGCTGTAGGCGCCGAGTAATAGAATGAACATCCAGAAAATATTTTTTCCGGCGGTTTTTCGTACCGGATGAACCAGCAGCCAGAGGGTTTGTAGTCCCACAACAATCCATCCGAAATAATGAGCGTACACCAACAGTATGTCGCACACCAGCAACCACAATAGAAGTTCTTTCTTTCCAGGGGCCTCGCTAATGCGAACAAGTAAGATGAGGTTCCAGACCGTTAAGAGTTCAAAGAGGGCGTAAACCCGCGCCTCGTGGGCGAAAGACATTTGCAGGGTGGAGAAGGTGAAAAACAGGGCTGCGAAGAACGCGGTCCAAAACCCCATCGAACGTCGTGTCCAGAGAAAAATGAGAACGGCGGTGGCCGCACTAAACAGGGCGGAAGGAAAGCGTACTGAAAATCCGCTGATTCCAAAAACCTTGATCCAGTAATGAAGTAGCAGGAAATGCAGGGGCGGATTGTTTTCCGTTTTAAGCATTTTTAGTATTTCATTTACCGGATGGCCGGCCCACCAGATGCTGAAAGGCTCATCCATGGCCACTTCCATGGATCCCAGCCACAGCAGTTTCAGGATCATGTTGAGAAGAAACAGGACCGAGGCTCCCAGAAGGATATCTTTTGGAATTTTCTTCACCGCAAAAATTTTTAAGGATGGATAATGATGCGGACAGCCTGCACTGCTTCCCGGGTGCGGACTTCCATCAGGTACACTCCCTGCGGCAGGTGACCCAGTCTGACCCGGAATACGCCATCGGCTGACGGCTCCGTTAAGGGGTTGACGGCCACTTCCCGGCCGCACATATCGAACATCCGGATCGAGGGCGTTTCAGGAATGTTGAATTCATTGGCAAGCCGCAGGTTCAGGATATCGCTGGCCGGATTGGGGAAAACGCTCAGACTCCCGGTCTCCGGAACGACGCTGGCTTCAATGCCGGTGGTGTAAATGGCTGCACCGGAAAACGCCATCGTTGAATCCGTTTTAATAACGTAGACATTGGTGTTGGAGGGCCCCAGTCCGCTGGTATAGCCGGTTACCAGGTAACCCAGGTCCGACGTCTGGAAGGCGGTTTTAACTTCTTCGTCTTCCAGGGAACCAAAGGTGTTGCTGTACTTGAAATCATTCCATTCCGCCATGACCATGGCCAGCATTTCCCGGCCCCCATTGCCGGCGCCGGTAGTGTAGCCGCTGATGAGATATTGGCCCTTGTGGTTCAGTGCAACATGCGCTGCCTTATCTTCAGCCGCACCGATGTTCCAGAATTCCGGCAGTTTCCACATATACTGATACGCCGCATCGAAGCGCATCAGCCAGATTTCCGTTTCCTGTGCCCCGTAGCTGCGGGTGTGGCCAACAAAAACAAAGCCCTGGTCGGGCATAAGCATCAAGGAATTGACGTGATCTTCCAAGGTGTCGCCGTAAAATTCAGAGAACAACAGATCCCCGGAAGGATTCATCTTCAGCATCCATGCATCCTCGTCGCCATGTCCGAAACTGTTGGTATTGGCGGCAATCAGGTAATTGCTGTCGGCTGTGATGTCGCCGCAGCAACCTTCGTCCAGACTATCCCCGCCAAGCGTCCGCGTCCACAGCGTATCGCCGCTGAAATTGGTTTTTACCAAAAATACATTCGCATCCTCCGGGCCGTAGCTGTAGGTACTGCCGATGGCCAGGAAACCACTGTCGGGCGTAATCAGCACGGAGCGTCCGAAGTCCCAGTCGTTGCCGCCATAGCGTTTAAGCCATTCCAGCGTGCCGGCGGAGTCCGTTTTTAGCAACAGTAAGTCGTAGGTCGTTGTGGTATCCGCGTAAGCGTAACCGGTAATAATATAACCCTTATCGGGACAGATGCTGAAGTCGCTGCCATACAACAGTCCGTAGGTGCTTAGATCCTTCTCCCACCGAATGATCCCCAGGGTATCGGTACACGTCATGACCAGGCGGTTGTTGCCCGAAAGGGACGATTGGTTTTGAAGCAGCAAATAGCCCTGACCAACGATTTCCCGGGCGCCGAGACATTCGTTGTAGAGTCCTTCCCCATATACCCGCTGCCAGCTAACGGATTGACTGAGGCCAGCAAGACTCACAAGGCTAAACAGCGCGATCAGGGCAAGACGTTTCATTTGTTCAGGCTTTGATAAAGAGTCAGTCCAACCGATAATCCGGCGGATTTTTTAGGACAAATCAGTGCGTTGAGGCTGGGCGAACCGATGGACAGATAGGTGCTGTGTCCAATCTGTGCGTTGAGCTCCAGTCCGGCATTCCAGCTTCCATAGCCACCGACGGAAAAAAGCGGATACAGCCCAATGGACGATCGTCCGATGGGGATGCGGTAGCCGGGTTTCAGCAATATCCAGGGACGGAAAAGAGAGAAGAATTTTTCACGTGCTTCCACGGTCAAACTGAAACGGGAACGTCCGAAATGATGTGTGTAGACCAGGTGCAGATCCATCGGCAGCATCGTTGAGTAGGCTTTCTGCAGGTCGTTGCCGAGAACTTCGCTTACGATGCTGTCGCCGAAGTTCTCGCTGAAAAGCGGAGCATCCAGGCGAAAAATGTCCACATCAAAACCGTCGAAACGGATGCTGGTGTCGCGTTGAAAATTTTCCGGAGAGCGGTCCCAGCGGATGTAACCGATGTTATTTAGCCGGACTTGCAATTCGTTTGACTTACCGTCGCTAAAATTGTAATGCAGATCCAGCGCGGCACCGTAGCCGTTGAAAGACCCAATACCGTTGCGGTTCGAGTCGGTTTTCTGAATGGCCATGTTCAAATCCAGTTCAACGTATTCCCCGTTTTCGGCGGTGAACAGGGAGCCGCGGCGGACTTCCACGGAAGTGTTCTTTTGTCCGATATTCAAACCCAGCGCCAGGCCCATCTGATGCACCTTGCCGTTGCGGTGCAGGGTCTTGAAGATACCAACTTTAAATTGCTGGTACGAGAGGCTGTGAAGTTTCATCTGGTTGAATTGCACGCGTGTTCCGGTGGTGGGCTCGTTGCCAAAAAACAAGAGGTCGTAAAATCCTTGCCGGAAGTTGATTTCAGCCAGGGAGTGTTCTTCGATGCCAAGGTAATATCCGAATTTTTTCCGGAAATTTTGGGGTGAAAAAAAATAGTAGAGCCCGCCATCGAGGCTGTATCCGGCCCGGTTATTTTTTTTCAAACGGCCAGCGTTGTAGGTTCTCAGGTCGTCTGACAGGTAGCTGCCGGTATAAAAATTATTGATGAACTCATTGGTCAGGCTGGTAGCATTCAGGTCGAAGGTGGTATGTAGATATAAATGATGCGATCCCGGCGTGCGGATCAGGGTGCTGTCATCCTGAGCGATGAGGGCTGAGGGTATCATCAATAAAAGAAGATAGAAAAGTTTACGGCCTGCGCAATTATTCCACCACATAATTAAAAGTACCTGTCACTTTCAGGTCGAGTTTGTAAGCGTCGTATAACTGAATATAGTCGGAGCCGGCGGTATTAAAGACGGCGGTTACATAGATCTGGCTTGCCTGATAGAGCCGGTCAATGCGGTCTTCACTGAGGGGAATGCTGATTTGCGTACGAACCGTGCCGGTGGCCATCCCCTCACTGTTCAAGGGTGCTTCGGTCAGGTGTTCGTGATCAATCAATACATCTACTATGTGCCCCTGGGCATCGAGGGTGTAAAGTACCAACTCCGCGTCCAGGGGGAAGCCATTGTCGGCCAGCAAGAGGAGGGTTCCGTGGCGGATGGGACGATTTTCATCAGCATCACCCATGGAGAAATCCGTGGTGTCGCCCAGGCTGAGATTGCCGGCCATCAGCGATAAGGGGATTTCCATGTCGAGGTAAGCATTCAGGTAATGGCCGCTGTAAAAAAAATCATTGCCGGAGGAAACATTGCCCAGCGGGTTGGATTCCACGTCCACCGAAAATCGCAGGCGGTCGGGCAGGTTTTCGATCAGGGCCAGAACATTGGAGGAACTCAGATCGAATACGTATGAGGTGGGCGTTATCGGGTTCAGGGGATTGCCGGTTTCCAGCGCGCGGGCAATGTTGATGGTTTGCCCGATTACGGGGCTGTTAAGGCTAACGGTATTGTTGGTGTGACTGTTGATGGCGGTGATTTCATGGAATTTCACACGGGCGTCGAGTCCGAAACCATTCTCAATCACGAATTTCATTTTTACAGATTCCAGATCGATGCTGCCGCCCGTAATGTTCTTAAAGAGGTCGACTTCTGTTTCTTCGGGGCCAAAGCTGAACTGTTGGCGGGCGAAATAGCCACGGGCGTAGGCCACGCTGACCTCTTCGAAGGTCACGGCCATGTCGAATTCATCCTGGGCAGTCAGGGTGACGGGGCTGGCATCGGTCGATAATCCGGCTTTGGAGGCTACCAGTAGTTTGTTGGAAGACAGATGAGCAGAGCCTGTGAGGTCGAGGGTATATCCGCTCACATCGAATTGTTTCTTGAAGTGCGTTTCGGGCGGCACCGTCTCGTTTACCTGAAAAGCCTGGCCATTGCGGGTAGCCGATAGAATTTTGTAGCTCAGGTCGATCTTTTCCGGGAGTGTATTTACAAAGTCAAGGGTGATAAAGCCGTGGGCCAGCACGATACGGGAAACTTCCGCACCGTTGAAATTCAACGTTTCCTGTTCCGTCTGGTCGTAAATGACCTGTCCTGGTGTGAGCTGTATGCCCGGAAAGGCGGGGTAGAACTTATGAGTGATGGTGTCGGGTACGCTGACCAGCGAATCGAAATTGAATGTGTAAACAGGATTTTTGTACACCAGGGTCAGGCTGTTGTCCGCACCCACCATCAGCAGGGAATCGGGAATCAACTTATCCAGGGCGAGGGTGGTTTTTAGCAGCGGAAGCTGCACATCCACATCCCACGAGGGATTCGTTTCTTTTTTGCACGCCATAAAAAGCAGGGTCGACAGAAAAACTGTACTTAGGTAGCGCCCTGTTTTGGTCATAGAAGGTGAATTTAATTATGTAAAAATACGAAAAATTGGCGTTGTGCGGAAGTTCGGCAGGAATGGGTCGTAGATAGACACGGAAACCAAGGGGATGGTTGCTTTGTTTTAATAATTGTATTTCTTGTTCCAGAGCAATTTAAGTCGTTGCCTTGCTTCTTTTTCGCGTGGGTTTTCGCCTGGATCGTAGAACTTTTTTCCGCTGATTTTTTCGGGCAGGAATTCCTGCTCGACGAAATTTCCGAGATGCCCCTGG
>CAZPDS010000026.1:0-906 GCA_964585485.1 uncultured Bacteroidales bacterium | reverse complement strand
GTCGTGCGCGTATTGATAACCCTTATGGTACCCGAGCTCTTTCATAAGTTTGGAGGGGGCATTGCGAATGGGAAGTGGGACGGGGAGATCGCCGCTTTGCATGACTTCCCCGAGGGCGTTTTCGATGGCCATGTAGGATGCGTTCGATTTTGGCGAGCTAGCAAGGTACACCGCTGTTTCAGAGAGAATGATACGGCATTCGGGATAGCCGGTCATCTGTACCGCCTGGAAGCAGGAACTGGCCAGTAGCAGGGCGTTGGGATTGGCCAGTCCGATGTCTTCGGCTGCCAGAATGAGCATACGGCGGGCAATAAACTTCGGGTCTTCGCCGGCCTGTATCATACGGGCCAGCCAATACACCGTGGCATTGGGGTCGCTGCCGCGCATGGATTTAATGAATGCGGAGATAATATCGTAATGCTGTTCGCCGGATTTATCGTACAGGGCCAGGTTCTGCTGGATGACGCGCAGCACGTCGTCGTTGGTGACAACGATGCCGGGCTGATCGGCGTGCGCGGAGACCACCAGTTCAAGGGCGTTCATCAACTTGCGGGCGTCGCCGCCGGAAATGCGCAGCAGGGCTTCGGATTCCTGAACCTGAATGGATTTCTCCAATTCCCGGCTGAGAAAATCAACGCCACGGTCGATGAGTTGGCGTAGTTGGTCGGACTCGAGGTTTTTCAGAATATAGACCTGACAGCGGGAGAGGAGCGGGGAGATCACTTCAAAGGAGGGGTTCTCCGTAGTGGCGCCAATCAGCGTTATGATGCCCTTTTCCACCGCGCCCAACAGTGAATCCTGCTGTGCTTTATTAAAGCGGTGGATTTCATCGATAAACAACACCGCTTTCCCCTGGTCATTTTTCGCTTTTTCAAAGACTTCGCGCACGTCCTTCACGCCCGAGTT
>CAZPDS010000025.1:0-35037 GCA_964585485.1 uncultured Bacteroidales bacterium | reverse complement strand
GCGTAATAGCTCTTACCGTCGAAATCGATTTTTCCCAATCCAACACAAATGATCAAAAGTGAAGGTTTTTTCGGTTTTTCCCCGCACCGGCAAGGGCATGGTTTCGGTTACCAGCATGCGGTTAGACAAGACCGGGATGATCATTTCTTCGGCATCGGTGAAGTTCCCTGATTTAGCATAAATTTTATAGGTAATCGCCTGGATTCCTTCTGGCACATAGAGATCCCAATGCACTTCAGTGCTCTGTCCGGCGGGTAAATCCAGTATTTTCATCAGGTCGGGGTGCTTCATGGGCACATCGATGGGAGCACCGGTGAGGGCATCAAACAGATACAGCCAGGCCTCGCCGCATAGGCTGTCCTTCGTTAAATTTGTCACCTTTGCGGAAAAGGTAATCTCGTCGTTTTCACGGAAAAAGCGCGGCGGATTGGTCATCACCATAAGGTCTTTCTGGGTAACAATTTCTTTTTCCGCATAGCCGGTTTTGAGATCGGGC
This sequence comes from uncultured Bacteroidales bacterium, assembly GCA_964585485.1. Classification (GTDB taxonomy): domain Bacteria; phylum Bacteroidota; class Bacteroidia; order Bacteroidales; family CAIWKO01; genus CALGYY01. The sequence continues at coordinate 34,541 of CAZPDS010000025.1, read as the reverse complement.
GTGGTGGCCAATCCCATAAATTTCCAGCGGGTCAGCGCCTCCGGCATCGTAAAGGTGATAAGGATGTCACCCTCTTCATTGGTTCGCAGATGCGGAAAGAAAAAGGCAGTTTCATTAAAGTTCGTGCGGGTCTTAATTCCGCCGACCCCGCCGCCAGCCGCATTGTTCCGGGCTTCGCCCGATTTATCTTTCTCGCCGGCCATCACACCTGCTTCCGCTTCGAGCATCAATCCTCCGCCCGTCATTCCTGTTGCAGCAATGACGTCCCCGTCTTTCTTGGCCGTTTGTCTCGATGCCGGTGCCGGCATGGCCGTGTTTACCGAAACCTCATCAGCTATCATTTCTGCATGGCCCTCTTCCCGTAGATTACGGTAATCATAATCAGTATAGTATCCATCATAATAATAATCATTGAAACCAAACCAGTTGAGCGCATCGTAATAAGGCATTTTATAATAGGCCGTAGGGTTCCATTGGTGCTGGTACAGCTGTGAAGGCTGAATGCCAAAGCAGGCGGTTTGTTCCCACGAAAGCCGTGCATAGTAACGGTCGTATAAATTCAGTGCCCAGTGGTGCGTGCGGAAGGCATCGAGCGACGCATCGTACATTCCGGCCAGCATTTCCGCCGCCAGCTTTTGCCCGTCAAGACTGCGTACCTTCAAGCGCCATTCTTCGCTTTCGCCCGGCAACAGTTTATTACGGTAGGTTTCAAATTCAATAGCCAGTTCCTTATTGGTGTAGGGTACTTCCACCGTAACATCATGCTTATACACCCGGCCATGCCGCACAAAAGTAAAATGCACCGCAAAATTACCACGGTAGTCTTCTTTGATTGGAATATCAACCCTGCGCTGCCCGCGTGAAAGCGACAGCCACTGACGTTCCACAATTTTACCATTATGCTCAATTTCGTAACGAACATTTACAGTATCCATCGTGGCCATCAGGAAGGACGCCATCTCGCCGGGCTCCCCCTTACTTTTTAAAACCGTAAACCAATCGGTACTATTGACGGCTGGGGTCGTTTGGGTTTTTGAATAGAGGACAAAATAATGAAAAAAGCTGACCGGTGTGCCGTAAATATCCTTCGACTGAAGCTCAATCACGTAATGACCACTACTCCATTTACTCAGGTCAGCGAGGTGCAGCAACGAGTCTTTTTCGGTATCGAAGGAAACCTGCAGTACTTTTTCCTCTCTCGGGAATTGGGCTACATCATCTTCGTTCTGATATACATCCCGGGGAAAGAGCTTCACAAACTCAGACTGGCTGAGCAGCGGCCGGTCGGGGCGGGTCCACGGGCGACTCCGCAGGAGACGGTCCGGTTCCTTCAAGCGGTAGATTTCGATATGCCCGCGCGCATGTTCGCGCTGCCCGCTCAGGTTTTCCGTCCGAATATTGTAATGACCGGACGCTGTCTTTTCAATCTCTGCCGGCAGGTCAACAGACACCTCCAGTGCCGTTTTGGAAGCCCTGACGGAAGTCTGCGCCGAACGGGTCTCCCCATTCAAATCAGTAACATCAGCATAAATGACGTAGGTGTATACCGGGAAGGCCGTCCGGCTGACAGTCGGATCCTGCAGTGCCGTGAAATTAATCGTAAACTGACCATTTTCGTCCGTTTCTGTGATGCCGTTATGTACCTCCAGTTGCGCCGACTGTGGGTAATATCCGTAGCGATAATACCACCAATACGGGAAACTGGCACTACGAATCACGCGGTAGCTCACTTTTGCCTGATCCACATCCGAACCCGCGTAGGCTGTTGCATGGCCCGTCACCGTCACCTTCTCGCCCAATTTATAACTCCCTTTCACCGGATCGAAAGCGACCTCAAATTTGGGGCGCTTGTACTCTTCAACGGAGAAAAAGACACTACCGTAATGGTCCCCAAGGTACATCTGTCCTGTAAGGCCCGCTTGCGGCGCCACAAAGCTGCCGGAAAAGGTGCCAAATTCATTGGAGGTCAGCGTCTGTTCAGCCACCTTCTGATTGTTGGCATCATAAAAGGTCACCGTTGTGGTAAAAGAGGGTTTGATAACCGAGGTTTCGCCGGTTACATCCAGCATCAGGCCTTTGAAATGCACCGTTTGCCCGGGCCGGTAGATCGCTCGATCCGTAAAGAAGATGGTCCGGGTTATTGTTTTATCCTCACGGTCGTAAGCATAGTATTGGTAAAACGGATCGGTGTGCAGCACATCGCCGCCAGCCGTGATCTCAGCATAGTAGTACCCATAGTTATAGTCCTTGCGCGGCGGAACGACGATCACTCCATCTTCATCCGAACTAAACGTTCCCTCTCTGGTGTATTCATAGTCGCGTGTGGTGTAATTGTATTTTTCGCGGTACAATTGAACATTGGCACCTTTAAGGGGCCGCCCGTCGATGCGGTTCATGATTGATAAACTTACATTATTGTGCTGATCGGTCCGCTTCAGGTAACACAAATTAGTAACCCATACAGTACTGGCGGCAATAGCTTGTTGCTCCACCGAGAAGTTTTGACTGCTGGAGGCCAGCACCAAATAATAACCCGTCCCCAGCGCCGGCAGTACGATTTCTGTGGAATGAGACTGATAATCACCATCATCCGGCAAGGCCTGTGTAAAATCCTTAAACGACGTCAGTTTGGCATATTGTTGCATCAGGTCGCGCCCATAGTATTTCCGTTGAGTCCGCCGGATCCATTGAGGATCCACCTTGCAAATCCGGAGGTGAACTTCCGTCATGTTTTTGTAATTGAACAATACGCGGAACGGTGCATCGGGGGCCACCGATTCTTCAATGGTAAAACTCATACTTTTGGTTAAGATATTCTGCTGTAATACCTTGCAATTATGGGCGCCCATCGACTGTGGATAACGGTCGATACCGTCCTGAGCGATGCCAAAGGCTTTTTTGTTCATCCATTTGTTGTCGTCCGAAACAAGCGGTGCGTAACGGGCCCCCGCGGCCATCCAGAAAGCGGCCCTTTCGTAAGTAATGCGCGTCGACGCCGGATGCGAAAGATATCGCTGTTCCATGCTCTCCAGAAACTTCAGGTACAAACTATCGCCATTTTCAATGGCTGCATGCTGATGAACAAAACGAATCCGTTTCAAGTCCAGATCTATCAAGGCTTCCGGATTTGCATCCGGCTGGTGAAAACGCAGCAAATCCTGAAAAATCAGCACCGCATAGTACTTAAGCGCATAGGGATCCGGGCTGGTGATGGAGGCCTGTACAAATTTTTCAGCCCCTGCAAAATACACAGGATCGCTCATCTGAAAACGCTCCGCCGGCTGTGTCAGGCCTGATTCGGTGTTACTGAAAAAATCAAGGGCGCGATGCGCCAGAAAATCGTATAAAGTAGGCCGGAATTTTTTTGAATCGGCATGCGTGGTCAGTACCTCATCGTACAGATCGAGGGCAATTCGCTTTGAACTATCCGAATTTTCCAGCGAAATGCGATAATTCTCGATCACCTTGGCCGCAATTTTTCGCAGATCCCAGGTGCGGATATCGTTTGGAACAAAATTAACCGTTTCTGTACGATTTAGAAAACGATAGCGGTTTTGCTGATAATAACGCCAGTAGATCTCAGCCAGAACGGAATGCATCAAGGGCTTTACCGGATGCCGGGCCATTTCGGCTTCCTTCGTCAGGTCAGCAATCGCCTTCACGTAATCATCGTCCGTAATATAGGACTCAAACTTCAGCCGGTAAATTACAGACTTCACCAGGTGCGGAGCGTTGTTTTCGGCTTTTGCTTTCGTATAGATGACATTCACCACCTTCAGCACCTCCCGGGTCAAACCCAGGTTGGCCAGCGAATCCGCCGTTTTCCATAACTGCGGGTAAGATCGCGAAAGCACTTGCCGTGAAGAGTAGCTTTCAGATGTTGAGAAAATCCAACGTTCGGTAGGGGTGACCGAAGCCAGGGCCGTTAAGGCGAGAAGAACGAAGAGGAAGACTTTAAATTTTCGCATGATGTATCGTTTAAATTAAAAAACGGGCCGATAGAGTGAACAGCCTCATCCATTCCATAAAAAAAGGAAAAAAATCCGGATCCCCGTAAAGATAGTAAAGAATAGAAGCACGTGCTACTTTTTCAGCAGCATAACACCGGAGGAATAACCACCACCAAACACAGCAATAGCGATCAGCTCATCTTTGCGGTAACGGTTCCAGTGTTCCGAAAGGCCGATTGCCGCACCGGCACAACCGGTATTTCCGAGATACTCAATATTGGTAATCACTTTATTGGTCTTGATGGGCAAATCTTTCCCCACCTTGGTGATGATACGCATGTTGGCCTGATGCGGTATCAGGTAATCCAGGTCTTCGGCCGTGTAGTTATTACGCTCCAGCAACTCCCTGGTATGCCTGGTGATGTATGTCGTTGCGTTCACAAATACATCCTTGCCCTCCGGCATCTGAATACGCTTAGCAATGGGCTGGCAATAAACACCCCCCGGGCCCTTGCTGATATCGGCCAGCCCCTGGGTGAACAAATCCACCACGGTCATGTCATCTTCCGACAATTTCTCCGACGTGATGACCATAGCCGCGGCCCCGTCACCCCAAAGAAAGCCCGACTGCGGGTTGTTGTCGTCGTTGTAGGCCGTATTATGCTCAGAAACCACCACCAGGGCCCGGTGGGCTTTGCCCGTGGCAAAATAGGACTCCACCACTTCCACCGCCGTGACAAAGGAACTGCAAGCCGTGGAAATCATCAGGGCACGGGCATTTTTGATTCCGTACTTCCGTTGTATTTCATGCGAGGGCGTAGCAATGGTATCCCAGGGCGTGTACGACGCCGAAACGATCAGGTCAATGTCGGTGATGGGAAAATCCAATGATTTCATCATCCGTTGCACCGCATCAAGAGCCATGGTATTCGCATTTTCAGCGGGCCCGGCTTTGCGACGCTCTTTAATACCGGTCTTCTTTAGAATATCTTCCTCGGCCAAACCCGTGGTCTGACTATAGTAGGCATTATCTATTTTTTCGTCCGGGAAATAATGACCGATGGCATGAATGTACATCCGTGGTTTCAGGTCGGCCAACTGACTTTTTGCATCTGGCTGCAATGACGTGAGCAAAGTATCAATCACAACCTGCTTGCGCTCCATGTAAAATTTCACCAGGTCTTTGTCGTCCATGATGTTCTTTTCCCGCATGGGCTCCTGAAAGATAAACGGAAAATTAATCAGCGACTGCAGATTGATGAAAAAGTGATTGGGATCCACCTTGCGGATGTGCCCGCGTTCACCCTCTTCCCGAAGCTGACGGGCAAACTTTTCGGTATAGTCTAAACTATTGAAGGCCTTCAGACGATTGATCTTTGACGGATCATTGTTTAAAACAGAAATCACAAAATAGGGTAAGCGCGGATTCTTTACCAGCATGCCGAAATAGGCGTGAATATAGCGCCGGATCTTATCCTCAATGGGCATCTCAGCATCCAGAATTTCTTGCAGTGCAGGAACAGCCGTACTCATGACATGATCGAAGATCATCTCAAACAAACTCTCTTTGCTTTTAAAGTGATAATTCAAAGCGGCTATGTTGATGCCCGCCTTTTCGGCAATGTCGCGCACACTTACCTGCGTGATCCCTTTGTTCATGAAAAGGCTTTTGGCCACTTCCATGATCCGGTCTTTGGTCGATTTTCCCACGAAACAAAATTTTTGTCAAAATTAACGTATCCTTCGCAACCGGTAGCGAAGTATGGTCTTTAATTTTAAACAATTGTTTGAATAAGGCTTACAAACGTTTGATTATTCGTGAAAAACGTACAATATATGCTTCGATTATTATTATTAAAAGTATTGATTATCAATAAAATAATTAAACGTCGACATTAAAATAACTCAGCTATATATAGGAATAGCTACAGGCACTACATTAACAAACATATAGTCAACGACCTAGGAAAACACCTGAGCCCCCCGTTTTGAGTAAATGCCCCTTGTTTACGAATATTTCGCCCTGACGCAGCACAAACTCCGGCGAGCCCTGCACACGGAGCCCTTCGAAGGGCGTATGATCGCAACGTTGAGCCAGGGAGGCGGCGTTGATGGTCTGGAAAGTTTCCGGATTCCAGATAACCAGATCGGCATCCGCTCCTGGGTTCAGGCTTCCCTTGCGGGGATAAAGACCAAAACAACGGGCCGGGGCCGTACTAAGCAGCTCCACGAAGCGCGGCATGGAAATGTTGCCGCTTAATACCCCATGGGTGAACAACAAACTTAAACGCGTCTGAATGCCGGCTGAACCGTTCGGAACTTTCGAGAAATCATCCATCCCGATGTCTTTCTGTCCCTTGATGTTGAAAGGACAGTGATCCGTTGACACCACGTCCAGTGTCTTGTCTGCCAACGCTTTCCACAAAGCCAACCGGTCTGCCTCGGCCCGCAGGGGCGGGCTCATCACATAAGCCAGCGATCCGGGCAGTCCGGAGGCATACAAATGCTCATCCAGCAAGAGGTACTGCGGACAGGTCTCTGCCCTTAGCGGCAAGCCGCGTTGCCGGGCGTGCCGGATGGCCTTCACCGAACCCGCGGTACTCATGTGTACCAGATACGTGGAGCAGTTTGTCGCTTCGCATAGGCGAATGACTTCGTCCACAGCGCTGATTTCCGTGATGGGCGGGCGCGACAGGGCATGGTACTCCGGGCTGGTTTTACCCTGCAGCAAAAATGCCGACTGCAGGCGCTCAATGGCGAGGCCATCTTCACAATGTACGCAGACCACGGCACCGAGACTGCGCGCGCTCATCATGATCTCCTTTAGCGCCGCGTAATCTACGCCAATGGTTTTGCGATAGGCCAGGTATGCTTTGAAGGACTTCAGTCCGTAATCTTCAACACAGTGCCGCATTTCGTCGGCACTGCCCGAATGCCAGTCGCTAAGACCCCCATGAAACGTATAATCCACTACTGATTTTGCAGCCTCCGACCTTCGCTGTACGAGAGCATCCACAAGCGATTCCCCGCGTGCCGGTGTAACAAAATCGATCAGCGTGGTGGTGCCGCCCAGCAAGGCCGCCAGCGATCCGCTGTAAAAATCATCCGAGGAAGGGCCGGCCGGCGTAGGAAGTTCCAGGTGTACGTGCGGATCCACGGCCCCGGGAAAAACATACTGACCCTGGGCATCAATTTCCAGCACCGATCCAACAGGCTTCGAAATGTGAGGACCCACGGCCGCGATCTTCCCGTTCTCCAGCAAACACTCACCCATCATTTCCTGCCGGTCATCCACCAAACGCGCGTTTCGTATCCAGGTTCTTTCCATTCGATGTATTTGAATGCTAAGGTAGCGATTTTTCCCTATCTTTGAATAGGAAAACAATGACCTCATAAGACCTTTCAAGATGAAAAAGACGAACTGGAAAAACCTGCTCTTTCTGATCGGCTTAATCGCCATGATTGCGGGCGTTCTCGATCCGTTGGAAGGATCCATCGCCATCGCCGCCGGCATTGTGCTGGTTACCGTAATGGCCTTTCTGATGAACGATGCGTTCAAAACTCAATTCCTGATCATCTGCATCCTCATTCTCGCCGGCGTTGGAGCCATGTTTTATATCTCGTCCCTGGGCGGTTTGGGAGAAGGCGCCCTTCCGTGGACGTGAGGCATTTTCATACTACCCTACCCCATCGGGTGGATTTGGGCCATGCTTGTTTTCCTGATCCGCTCAATCCGAATCGCAAAAGAGACTAAAAAAATCAGCTGATCACGAAGCCGCTTTGTATGAAACGAATTTATTCCTTCCTGCTGATTTTCGCCTGCGGCCTGATTCTATCGGGCATCAAGCCCCATGACTACCTGACCTGGTTTTTGGAAGTGGCCCCGGCCATCGCGGGATTGCTGGTTCTGACCTTCACCTTCAAACGATTTAGGTTCACCGATTTCACGTATTTAATGATCCTCCTGCATTGTTGCATTTTGTTTATCGGCGGACACTATACCTACGCGGAGGTGCCCCTGTTTGATCATATCCGCGATCTTTTTCATCAGGGACGCAACAACTTCGATAAACTGGGCCATTTCGCCCAGGGCTTCGTGCCCGCGCTGATTGCCCGCGAACTATTTATCCGTTTGAACCTTGTAAAACGTGGCGCATGGCTGTCATTCTTTGTTTTAATGACGTGCATCGGCATCAGCGCGATCTACGAACTGATCGAGTGGGCCGTTGCGTTGATCAGTGGTGAATCGGCCGATGCCTTCCTTGGAACCCAGGGATACGTCTGGGACACCCAATCCGATATGTTTTTTGCAAGCATCGGTGCCTGCTGCGCGTTGCTGATTTTATCGCACTATCAAAATCACTGTATTCGGAAACGGGAAGCAGCGATGAATGGAAAGTCGTAATGGCCCTTTGCCGACAATTAATAGTTGAGATTTATGAAGCTACTCTACCGCGAGTTTCCCTCCGTCGACTACAGCCAGTATCATTTCCCCTACTGCATATACGCGATCAGGGAATCCGGCGATTCGTATCACGAGCTGTACCGGCAGGGATTCCTTCCATACAGCAATGACCTGGATGAGGTTCAGGAAATTTACTACCTTGCCCGCAGTGTCCGGATGAATCTCGGCGAACACCGTTTCCACTTTAAGCAAAACAATGTCCTGAATAAATTCAAATCCGCCTACGCGGATGAGGGTTTGCAGTTTATTCTGCGCCCCAAATCCGGCTTGCTGCACGATGAAAAATTCCACGACTGGTGTCTTTGCAATGCACGAAATCATTTTCTTAGCGCTGAACGTCTGCACTATATTCTTTCGAGGCCCTATCTGACGGACATTCTGGAGATCAGCCATCAGGGCCGCTTGTTGGCGTATCTGCTCCCCGTCCATGAAAACCGCCACTTCGTGCACGTCTGGTTTTCCTTTTATGATCTGCGCCAGCAACAAGGGGATTTCGGAAAATGGATACTGTTGAAAACGATTAACTGGTACCAGCAGCAGGGCATTTCGTGGTTTTATATCGGCACCTGCTACGCGCAAGGAGCCCTGTACAAACTAACGCTGAGCAACGCCACTCAGTACTTCGACGGAGCATCATGGCGTGACGATGTTTCCCTACTGAAAAAAAAGCTTCTATCGGAAGACCAGGCCGTATAGGCCTTTCGGCGATACGGAATCAGTCCTGCATCCGCTTCCAGAGCTTTGTGGCCAGTTTCCGTGCCTGCAATAGAATTTCGTCTTCATCAAGCTGCACGATCCGCCGGTCTTTCACAATCAGCTTTCCGGACGAAATTACATGGCGCACCTGTGAAGAATCCCAGCCGAACAGAAAATGACCGAAAAAGTTATCGCGCGAAAGCGGTGTTGGGGAAGGATAATCCAATACCACCAGGTTATCGTCGCCATCGCCGCGGAATTGATTCGCTGCCAGGTAGCGATGAACATTCCTGAATCGCTGATATAGTCCGGCATAATCCAGGTTGTCGGCCGCCGGGGCTCCATAAAAGGCGGCCTTGGCGGCCCTCAACATATCGCTGTGCATACCATCCGTTCCCAGCATAATGTTGTTGCCCAGACCGGCAGACGAAAACACCCCTACCCTGTTGTTTTGATTGCTCTCGGTATTATGAACGATCCAGCAGGGTGAATTCCGCACCAACTCCCGTTCGCGTGCATCGAGGTGAAGGCCGTGGGCCAAAATGGTGGCCGGGAAATCCAGAACCCCTGCTTCGTGGAAACGCTCCACAACGCGACGCCCGTAGTGTTCAATACTGTAGAGTTCATCACTGATATCTTCCGCCGTGTGCACGTGCAGTCCAGAATGGGTGTGAGATGCCAGCGCCACCGCGTGTTGAAGTGTCGTTTCACCCACCGTAAATCCGGCGTGCAATCCCACCAAACCCTGATGTTTACTCAGGTAATCCGCCGTTTCCGCCAAACCCTTGTCGGCAATTTCCGCCCCGTCACGATCTGAGATTTCGTAACAAAGCAGATGCGAAACACCAACTTCTTCAAAGGCCTCGGCCATCGCTTGCAGCGAACCTTCTACGGCAAAGGGAGAGGCATGATGATCAATCACAAAAGTGACCCCGTTGCGGGCACAAGCCATGGCTGTTACCAAGGCGCTCACACGTACCATTTCCGTGTCGAGGCATTTGTCGAGGGCCCACCAAACGTACTTAAGTTTTTCAGGAAAATTTTCCGGTGATTTTTTGGGCGCCCCCATGCCGCGTGAGAGCGCGGAATACGCGTGATGGTGGCCACAGGCAAAAGATTTGGTAACAAGCATTCCCGTGCAATCGAGTCTTTCTTCGCCGTCGGGTCGCTGCGATGAAGGCACGAACGAAAGCGGTTTTCCGGAAGTTACGCGCAGATCACCCTGTGTAAACTCAAGTGTATCCGGATGAATATAGGTAGCATTCGTTAAGATCATAGGTTTTGAATAAGTAAGTTTATGATGCAGAATCAAGTATTTGCTGTTCGTTCCGCCTAACGATGGCTCTGTAGTCGTCCATGTCGCGTTGCATCTCCTCAATGTGATCGTGGTAACTTTTCATCGACAACATCCAGGAAGCCGCCTTATCCACGGCCACTTTTTTACGGACTACCAGACCGAACAGGTTTCTAAAGATTTTTCGTTTATGACGTGAGGTACTCAGGGCAAAGTCACGGATCAGCAGAAACGTGGTACGCGCCTGAAACGAGCCTTTCATCGGCGGGTCGTGATAGGGTTTATCAAAAGTTCCGTCCGAAAACAAGACCTTGGATTTATGCGCTAAGGCTTCCCAGGAATAGATGGTTCGGATGGCACGAAAATAGGCTTCAAACAATTCCGATTGCGTCATACGCGCGTATTTCATGCAGGGAAACAGTCCGCTGCGGTAATCGGGCGAAATATTAAACCATCGCCCTTCGCGGTTCAAACGTTCGTACAGTTCGCTGCCCGGAGGCGCTCCGAGAATATTGAGGTTGATGTACGACAGCCCCATCCGGTTGGTGAAGTCTATGATTTTGTCAAATTCCTCCGTCGTGTCGTGATCGAAACCAACGGCAAAAGAAGCCGTAATATGTATACCCCTGGCATGAATCTTCCGAACAGCCTCTTCGTAGATGCGTGCGGATTTGTTATGTTTTTTATGGGTTTCGCTGAGCGATTCAGGATTCAGGGACTCAAAGCCGATCAGAATATTGAAACAACCGGCCCCGGCCATGGCCTCCAGCAATTTCTCATCCGAGGCAATATCAATGCTGGCCATGCAGGACCAGGCGAGTTGAAGCGGGCGCAAGGCGTCCATCAGTTTAAACGCGTAGTCGCGGTTGATGGTCAGGTTGTCATCAATGAAAAAGACTTTTTTAACCGGCAGGCTTTTCAATTCGGCCACCACGTTATCAAGGTCGCGGTACCGCATGCGCCGGCCAAAAAGTTTGTGTACCAGGCAAAACTCACAATGGAACGGGCATCCGCGGGAAACCTGCACCCCCACCTGGAAAAAATGGTCCGCTGACAACAGGTCCCAACGAGGTGGTGGGCTTTGCCGGAAGGTACAGTAATCATCCGCTTTATACACCCGCTGCAGCTGGCCCTTTTCAAAATCATCGAGGCAACGTGGCCATAAGGTTTCGGCCTCACCGGCCACTACGGCATCGGCATGTTCAAGCACTTCATCAATTTGGTAAGAAGCCCAGGCCCCACCCATCACGACCTTCACGCCCCTGGAGCGATACCAGTCAGCGATTTCATAAGCGCGTAGAGCCGTGGCCGCTAAGGTGGTGATGCCCACTAAATCCGGCAACTCCTGTGGCAAGGCTTCTACTTCATCGTCGATGACACGGACAGCATACTGCGGTGGTGTGAGTGCCGCCACCGTAGGAATGGCCAGGGGTACCATGAAACGCTTTTTCCGCAATATCTTGCTGAGTTCCGTCTGCGCGTAATAATTGACATAACGCTGACGCGGATTGATCAGAAATAGCTGGTAGGAAGATGTATTTTTTTCAGCACTCATGGGAAACCTTATGTTTCGGCAAAGGTACACAGAAAAAACGCGCTGCGGGCAGGCTATTCCCGCTGATAGCCCGAACGGGCTGTAATCCCGTCGACCCGCAGTTGGTCGATTTTTCGGGTGTAGCTGCTCAGGTAGCGACCCGCCATTTTCTTATCCTCCAAGGCCTTGAATAATTGATAGGAAACATAATAATAATCGATAAGCGGGCGCCAATGGAGTTTTGCCTTTTCAAGCATGCAGCGGTTTTCCAGAAAGACCTTTTCGGCCTGTGGATAATCACGTCCATCAAGATAAAGATGCATTAAAAAGGTGTTGGTGGTCACCAGGCGGAAGGTGTCCTTCACTGTTTTCCAGTAATGCATAGACTCTTCCAGAATCACAAAAGCAGAATCTGTCTTTTTCTCCGCCTCATAAATTTTAGCGAGGTCGAAACGGGCCACGGCCACACCAAAGCCCCAGCGGAGAGAACGATAGAGAGCAATGGACCGGAATACGTCGGTTTTGGCTTCCGGAAAACGGCCAAGATTACCCAGAAGATAGCCCCGGTATTTGAGAAGGTTGGCTACATTGGCAGTATCATCAAGGGTTTTCCAGATGGAGAGCGCCCGGTCGATATGCGGTAAAGCACCGGCAAAATCACCGTTCTGCTCTTCCAATAAAAAACCTTTGTTCTGAACCTGAAAACTCAGCATGCTGAGTTCATGACGATCGAGGGCCGTAAAACCCGTATCCTTTGCTTTATCCAGAAAATAGCTGATCCGCGCATCCAGGGACGTATCGGAGGGTGACTGCGCCAGGGTCATCTGCGCAAGCAATAACAGAAAAAACCATAGAACATTTTTCATAAAAACGGCCGGCATATAGGACGTACGCTATCGGGGCAAACTTCCGAAAAGGCCTTTCAGTCCACGATGAAAACGATGAATGCCTTTTACAGGATCGGCAAACATCAGAATACACAAGCCGCTTATCACGTTCGCTTTGCTGGCCGCAGCGAGCTGCAAGGCCGCCAGAGTTTCCGTATCCTGTTGGATCCAGATATTATGAATGCCCTTATCCAAGGCACTTTTGAGGGTTTCCGTCACCTTCTCCTTCGGGACCATCAGCACCACCGATTGAACTTCAGGGGGTAATGCCGCCAAATCCGGCAAGCATTTCACGCCGTTAATTTCTGCGGCCTGCGGATTCACCGGAATTACCGTGTGCTTCGCATTGGCTCTCAGTTTTTCAAAAGCGCGGTTGCCAAATTTTTTCTTATCGCGCGAAACGCCCACCATCGCGATGGCCGGACTGGAAAAGAAAAGTTCTAAATCGGAACGGGAATTCATAGAATGATAGTTTGGTGTAGACGATAAAAGTGGTGAGCCGGTAGATTCGAAACCGGACTCATCACCCGAAGAAAAATTCAATACTGCAGGCTTAGATTTCTTTAAAGGACTGGATCATTTTGTCCATCTTTTCACCGTATTCATCCTTTTTGGAGGTGAGTGTCCAGGTTAAAATCTGATAATAGGTCTCTTTGCCCTGAATATAGGCCACTTTGTAAAATGCCGGTGTCCCCTCCACATCAGCTTCCATGCTGTAAGTTTTTGCTTTTAAGCCATTGATGGTAGCATCGGCCGGCTCTGTTTTGGTGGTAGGCGCAACGGCCGGGATAAAATCTTCCAGGATCAGTTTGGTATAGCCATTCAGATCGGTGGAATAGGTATCCTGCATTTCCATCTCGATGATCGCATCATTAATATCCTTAATAGGTTCATCAATAACGACAACGTAAAGTTCATTCACCATATCCTGATACTGCAGTGAAGCAATATCATTCAACTCAGTGGTAGTGGTTAATCCTTCCGGAACATCCATGGAATAACGGTTGTCGATAACAACATTCTGGGTAGATTCGGAGCAGGAAGCCAGAAAGAGCACAGTGGCCAGCAATACGACGACTTTTTTCATACAATTAGATTTTAAGGGTAGTTAAGTGTGAACTAAGATATTTTCGAACAGGTTCAAAGATATTCGTTTCCACGAAACAATCCAATTATTTCTGCGAAAAAGTAGAAGATGTTTTGCGTGATCGACGTTTAGCGCTGCCTGAATAAAAATCCGGCTTGCATAAATTTGCTCACTTCCGTCACAAAACTCAGCACGAGTTCATCGCGGTGCAGGGCTTCGTTTCGAAGGATCTGATCGAGGCAAATGAAGGCCATGGGCGGACCGGGGTAACCCATTCCGGTCATTTTAGAGTAAAGCGCTTCGCGCGGAATGCCAAGGGTGGCACATTCGTCCATGATCAGTTCGGAGATGTGGCGTGAGGGAAAGTTAACCTGAAAATACTTGATTTGTGCAGGGTCCAGCGGGTGCGCTGCCAGAAAACGCTTCAATCCTTTAAAGAACACACTGCCATCTTCATCATGAAAATGCAGCCGCAACTGCTCATTAAACATCTGAGCCAGGTGGTGGCGGCCTTCATGGAATTCCTGTTCAGGATTCATCCAATAGGCCGGACGGCCGTTGTTCATGGCGGAGGGCTTACGTCCGCCCACGGATTCCATGGTGGTGGCTTCCAGGTAGAGTCCGGGCGATCCGCTTTCGTCCGCTTTTAAAAACAGCGCCCCGGCGCCATCGCAAAGGAAGTAGCGTAAAAAAAGTTCCTCACGCCGGATCAGCGGTTGATTATAGTATTCAGCGCGGAGTTCGGAGGAAGAGACAGAGGACGATACGACCAGGGCGTTGCGGTAACGACCGTTGCGAATGAGATCACCCGCCAGCAGTAAGGCTTTGTAGGCCGAGGTACAGTTGGCGTGAATGCTGAGTTCTCCGCATTGTTCAATCCCGAGGGCTTCCTGAATGCGAACCGTGGCCGTGGGCATCTGATCCTGATGCGCGCTGCCGTAGACTATGAGTTCAACTTCCTCCGGAGCTGCACCGGCCATCTCAAGGGCTTTGCGCGCAGCCTTCACCGACATGGTAATATTGTCATCCAGGTATTCCCTTGTTTGCGCATCGAAGGCAAAATGATAATATTCCACATCGATCATTTCCTTCATCAAAGGGCGGATACGATTGAACCATTTCATAACTTTTTCCGGCGCGTTTTGAATTTCGCCCAGATAGTGGTCAACCTCATCGAAGGGAATTGGGGCCCCGGGGAGGTAGCTGCCCGTTCCGGCCAATCGGATGTCAGGGTGGAATTTCATCATTCGGCATTCAGTAGGTGACGGCAATAATACGTTTTTTTGTCGACATCATAATTCCGGCCGATCCTGCCGGCCAACTGTTCGCAATAAGTCAACAGTTCCGCATTGGGCACCACGCGATCAACGAGTCCGGACTGCAAGGCTTCCCGTGCGTTCAGGTTAGCGCCCCCGAGCATCATGCTGAGCGCGGAAGCGCGCGTCAGCAATTTCGGCAACAGTTGTGTTCCGCCACACCCGGGCATCAGGTTGAAACTCACCTCAGGCAGTCCCAGCAAGGCGGTTTCGCCGCAAATGCGGAAATGACAAAACAGCGCCAGTTCCAGGGCGGATCCCAGGCAAACGCCCTGTATCGCGGCGATCACCGGTACCCTGAGTTTATTCAAGGCCAGAAAGGTGCGGTTATTTTCTTTTAAAAACAAAGGCACATCAGGTTCATCCGAAGCCTTGTCCACCCTGTTCAGAAGATCATCCAGATCAGCGCCGGAACTAAAATGCCGGCCTTCACCGCGAATGATAAGGGCGTTAAAATCCGCGTGCGGAAGCACATCATCCACCAGCCTGGACAATTCACGAAAGAAAGCTGCATTCATGTTATTGGAAGGCGGCTGATTCAGCGTGAGCCAGGCTATCCCGTTGCGTTGTTCCCAATGGATGGTTTGAAACATAGATCGTGATGAACGGCGAATTTAGGAATAAATTATGAAAGCACCCGCGTGCGAACGAGTGTGCGAAAACGACAGCAGAATACTGGAACAACCCAAGGAAAGCAGGCGATCGGCAAAATCGTGACGACGGCAGGTAAGCACAGGCACGCCGCGGGAATCATTCAGTATGGAAAAATCGGTATAGTTGAAATCGGCACCCAGGCGCTCGCGCAGCATCGTTTTCACCAACAGTCGGGTTAAAAGGCTGCGCTGCGCGGCCGGACGATCGTAGCGCCGCCGTTCCTCAGCCGTAAAAAAAATCGAAATTCCTGCGCTGAGGATATGGCCTTTTAATTCCGAAAGAGGCACCGTTCGTGTATCCTGAATCATATACGACTATTCTTGTTCGGATTTCCGGCGCTTGAGTTCATCCTTGGCCAATTCATAAAAAAGGCGGGTTTCTTCCTGCAGCGCCTCCTGAAAGCTAAGCACACGGCTGTTTTGCCAGGCCTGCATCACATGTTCCACCACGCGGCGGGGCCGATCGCCGGTAAGCTTGTCCATCCGCTTCATGACCTCGTCATCCAGGTCCGTTTTGGTGGTGCAGTCATCCACCAGGCCACATTGTAGTGCATCGGCAGCATTCAGGGTGTCGCCGCTTAACAGTAAGGACAACCCCCTGCTCTGCCCGATCAGTGCACAAAGCCGGGTCGTGCCGCCCATGCCGGGTAAGAGGTTACGATTGATTTCGGGGAATGCAAAAAGTGCGTTTTCACTGCAGATGCGCAGGTGACAGGCCAGGGCAATTTCAAGTCCCCCACCAAAACAAATACCGCTGATCTGCGCCATCACCGGAATGTTCAGCGTTGAAATTGCATTCAGCAACTCCTTGCCGGCGTCCATGCGCTCCATCAAAAAATCCTTGTCGGAAGCCAAACGGAAGAGTTCCTCCAAATTAGCCCCGGACGAAAAATGACGACCGGCTCCACGTATCACCATGCCACGAATCTCCGGCCTTGAGGACCAATCCAGAAATTGCGCCACAGAAATGAAATCCGGCCGCAGCAATTCATTGCCCGGCGGGCTATTCAGGCTGATGATACCCGTGTGCCCCTTGACTTCAAAAAGGACTTGCTGAGCGTTGTTCATTCGCCGGGATTTTCAATCAACGACAGTAATTCCGCGGGAATACTGCAAGGAACGCGGTCTTCACTAATGACCAGCATCTTAACTTCCGCTGTCACCAATTTTATGCCCGTCGTTTCATTGATCAATCGATGCTTGAAAACGACGTACGGACCTTCACGAACGATCCGGGTACGGATCAAAATCTTATCAAATACTTTTGCTTCACGGGCGTAACGGATGTGTGTTTCTGTAACGACCAGCAGCAAGCGGAGGCGATTGAAAAGTTCAATAATCCCGAGATCCTGCAGGACTTCCCATCGGCAATGTTCAATATAGTTCAGGTACACGGCATTGTTCACATGGCCGTATGAATCCATTTCATATCCGCGTACCGTTAAGCGAGTTTCGTAAATCATGGATCAGGCAGGCAACAAGGCGTCTACTTCGTCTTTACTTAACTTTTGCCAAACCGGCTTGTTGAATTTTTCGCCATCCCATTCCATCTTCGCCCACGCAAAAAACTCATTCCAAAAGGTCATTTTCGATTTGTTATCCGGTGTGCGCACTATAAACATCAGCCGTGAAGGCTCGAGTGCTTTATCATTTACGATAATCGTGGCCAGCCGGTGACAAAACTCCGTCACCGAGGTACCGGGGTTTTCGGTATACAACTCCGTAGCAATTACTACATCCTTATCCGCCCGCTTAACGATTTTCAGTCCGCAGCGGGAAGGCACCTCCCATAATCCCTTAAAATCGTAGAAGTCATCTACGTACGGGGAACTTAATTCCTGCTGATAATCCTTCATATAGCATCGTTCGTTTTAGTCGATCGTTGATCGTCGACCGAGGTTGTTGAGATCGTACAGTTATTTAGAAATTTCTTTACCGAAGCTGGTTTTCGCCAGATCTCTGCGAGGGCGTACATAGGTTCCATTGGCCATTTCGCGCATCATGACATTCTGGAACATACGAGCCATTTTTTCGCTCTGGCTGGCATCTTTATAGAACGTATCCCAGGCGTAGCGATATAATTCCTGCAGCCGTTCCGGGCTCATGTGCTTTGGCTGATACACCACTTTACCGGCATTGTAATTATTCCAGTTGGTATCGAAAATTCGGTTCTCGCGCACCAGGTCGTCGTAAGTCTTGGTGTGCGGGAAGGGCGTCAACACCGTAAACTCAGCGAGGTCCAGTTCGATTTCCAGAAGAAAATCGATCAGCCGCTTAATATCGTCTTCGGTCTGATCATCGGTACCTAACAAAATAGTACCTTCCACAAGAATACCGTGATCGTGATAGCGTTTAACGCGTTTTTTTATGTAATCGGAGGTATCGAAAACAGCCTGATAAACGAACCAGGCACCGGCCTGGGCCGCCAGATCGAGCACCTGATCATCATCTTCGATCGGGTGCGAGCACCAACTCTTTTTAAAAGGAATCATTTCCTTGAAGAGATCCAGCTCCCACTGCTTGTTTTGAGCCAGGGAGTTGTCGACAATAAACAAACGGTTGTTGTCAATCGTAGCGAGTTCTTCAGCCACCTTATCCACAGGCCGCGCGCGGAATTGCCGGCCGCCCAGGTAGGAAACACAACAGGGGTAGCAATTGAAGCGACATCCGCGGGAAGCGTGCAGCAAATCAACCATCCGTACACCCTTGTAATAATATTTATCCTTGTTGAGAATGCTCCGGCGGGCCGGCCCGATGAGGTTCATGTCGGGCATATTGTACATAAAATTGTAGAGGGGCTTAAGTTTCCCATGACGGAAATCATTAAAAACCTCCTCCATGCGACCTTCCGATTCACCTAAGAAAACAGCATCCGCGTGTAAAGCCGTTTCTTCGGCATGCAGCATGGTAGAAATACCTCCAAAAATAACTTTCTTCCCGCGTTTGCGATAAGCGTCCGCAATTTCCCATCCACGCATGGCCTGGGAGGTCAGCATCATGGAAATGCCCACGAAATCGGGTTCATCGTCTAACACCAGGGTGTCCACGTTTTCATCCACAAACTCAACATCCACCCATTCGGGTAAGGAGGCCGCCATTACGACCGGTCCGTGAGGCGGAAGATTGAAGGTAGTTTGTCCTTCCAGTTTTTCCCATTTAGGATAAATCAGTTTGAACTTCATAGTTTAATGTATATGATCAATTGTTATTGGAGATTCAATAAATTTTATGTTGATTATTCAGGCACACCTACGACTTTAATCATCCTTTAATCAACAATATGAATATATTTTTTAGTTTTCATCTCTTACTTTTTCTTCGATTCGTTCCCTTTCTTCCCTGCTTGGAATAATCTGTTGCAGGGCCGTCTGGTAGCATTTCACTGCCTTGTCCCTAAAACCCTGCCGCGTATATAAATCGCCAACCAGTTCCCAGGGATAGAAAAAATCTGCATTTAACTCAAGGTAACGTTGTAGGGTTTGTTCCGTAATCGTATTCCCTTCATGCCCATCCGAGATGACGTGAGTAAGCGTTCGGTAATGCTGATAATTCCCCCAGGCTTTTGTCCCCAAAAAGTCATCCGGCGGCAAAGTTAATTCTTTTTTATAGATCTGCGGGCGCTGCCGTATCATTTCCGGCCGGGCCAGTATCTCCTTCAGGTCGTAAGCAATGTAAGACCCCAGTTGATAGGGCGGCGTGGAAATCCATACCAGCAACTGAGCTGGCTTAAATATTATGCTGTGATGAGCGATGAGTTGATTCAGGGCGAGTTCGTTACCCATGCCCACGGAACGCCCGCCGAGTCCCTGGCGGTCGCGCAGAATGCGTGCCGCATCCGCCACACCAAGCTGCGGATCCGCTTCCAATAATTCCTGCAGGCGCAGGTATCGTGGCACCGAAGCACTGTTGTCCATGTGTTGTTGGTTCTCTGCATCGGCGGCAAAAAGTGCCGACTGGAAATGGTTGGTGCAAAGCAACTGACTTCCGCTTGCTTCATAAATGGCGAGTGTATCGGGCGATTTCTCCAGAACGACGGCCCGATTATCCCGTGCCGAGGCAATAAGGTAGGATTCGGAAACAAAGCACGGCCGCTGCGCAGCAATGGTGTGCGCTTCCGCGATGGTGGACGCGTACTGCAAGATCTCACGGGCAATCAGGGAAACCGGCACTGCGGAATGGAGCGGAATGGTCGATTTGGCCGCATTGATGGTGACGGTCAGCCCGGCTTCGTTCATACCGGAAACCACGCCGCACATACCGCCCCAGGTGACCATCATAAAACCATGGCCCGAGCTGGGCTTCACAAATTCTATTACTTTGTTTTCCGCGAAAGCATCGTTCACGTAAAAATCAAAATTACGGCCCACCAGCAAACTCGAATCGTCGCTTCGCTCATTCCACACGGCAAAACTGGAACAACCCACCAGACTGTAGTTCTGAAGCATGTGGCCGATATCGTGCGCCCCGTGATATTGCAGCATACGATCATACTTGGGTCCAACATAATCATATTCATCCGGAGCCTGCAGGGAAACACCGAGAATTTCCAACAGGAATTCTTCGGGAATCCGGGCGTCGATACTACGGTTAAAAAGGGCGATCATCAGTCGTAACAAGCGCTGATAGCCCATCGACGGAACCAGTTCCGCGATGCGATCCATAAAGACCTTCTCCTGATACCTTACCAGCGAGGCCGACAAACGACCGGCGGCTACCCCGCGTGCGTAGGGCTCACCTTCGATATACATTTCATAGATGCCGTAATCGTTCAGGTGTAGAAACTGTTTCCCCCATACCCTCAGGCTGTCGTTGAGTACCTGCACATCGCCGGCCGGAATCGCTTTTGCGTTGCAGGGCGGCGGATCCATTTCCAGCCAATCCTGAAAGCTGAAATACGCCATAAGGCTGACCACACTGACCACCGCGAAATACAGAGTCAGTAAACGTTTGACCCAGGACGTAAATAATTTCCTTCTCATGAACCGGCTTTAATTTTTTCAACGAGGTATTGATACCCCAGCATTTCGGCACAGGTGGATACCGCTGCGATAGTAACGCCCAGGGCGCCGTGCATAATGATGTTCTGACCGGTCAGAAACAGGTTCGGAATTTTCGTCCGCGGACTGATCAGCGTCTGTACAGGAGCGGAAGAATCCCGCAGGATGCCGTAGAGCGAGCCTTCCGGAATGCCGGTGTAATCGCGGTAGGTTAAGGGACTTGAGGTGTAGTACCGCAACACATGCTGTTCAAATCCGGGGATTCGTTTTTCGATCATGGCCATCATCTGGCGGGCTCTCTGTTCCATAAAATCACGGTATTCATCGCCACGCCGGCCAATAACGGTCCCCTCCCACTTCTTCACTTCGTCGTAATCCATGTAGGTCATGGCAAAAACCGATTCAGCAAATTGTTCCGTACCGGACGAAACCGGCATCAGCAGCAGAAAATTATCCGGTCCCTTCGCTCGGTCATAATGAACAGCCTCCCATACATCCTGCTGATTATGATGATACAGATTATAATTCAGGTAGGGAAAAGAGCCGGGCTTAAAGACAATATAAAGCGAAAAAGAAGAGATGGTGTTGCGGAGCTGACGAATCCGATTATGGTAAGGCTTACGGACAGAACCTTCGGGCAGCAGGTTTAAGGTCATGGCCGGATGAATCGCGCTAACCACCTTGCGTGTCGCAATGATTTCCCCATCCGCAAGTTCCACGGCGCTTACCTCCCCCGCGTTCAGGTGCAAACGCGTCACTTCACAGCCCGTCCGCACTTCGCCGCCGTTTGAGCGAATCTCCGCACACAAAGCATCGGTGATGGTGCCGCTCCCGTCGACAATACGATACGCACTTTCCATCAGGGAATAATTGATCAAACCGTGAACGTAAAAGGGCGTAGAAGAGCCCATCCCGGCATAGAGCGGATTGTTTCCGGCCAGAATTTGCTGAAGCTTTGGTTCGCTGATGACGGACTGAATAACGGCCCGCGCATTTTCGCCATACACCGCCGCCTCCGAACTATCCTGCGATTTCGCGGACAAGGTGAACAGCGGAAATTTTTCCGTGACCTCTTTCAAACGGTCAATGTAGTTGTGAAGATTCGAACGTTGGTCAGGGAAATGTTCCGCCAGATTTTCCACAAAGCCTTCCCGCCCGTTCGCAAAGCGATACTCGGCAGGATCTCCGGAAAAACTGATGCGGTCATAGCCTTGAACATCCAGGCGCTTGAGTTTAATTTTTTCCAGCAGGCGAAAATAGCGAAAGTAACGATTCAGAATCTGGCCCTCGTCTAAGCTCCCGATGTAATGAATACCCGTATCAAAGAAAACACCGTTCCGCGTAAAGTTTTGCAGGCAACCACCGGGCTGGCTATGCTGCTCCAATACGCAAACGCGCATGCCTTCCCGCGATAAAATAGTGCCGCAAAGCAATCCTCCCAGGCCACTTCCGATGATTACTACGTCTTTAGTCATTCGTCATGAATCGACATTTGATTGTTTTCTGCCAATGAAAATAATATTCGATGTGCGTTTTGCGTCGTCGATGATTTCAACGGCAAAATTAGCGTTTTTGAGGGTTTTCAGGATGCTTTCCCGCGTAGTGAAACATAAACGGCGGTTGGCGGCCGTTTTATTGAAACCGATGATTTTGGTACTGAAGAATTCCGTGAGCACGGTCCCCTTATGCCGGCGTTCCAGGCCTGCATCCCCGTCGCGAATCACCAACATGCCCGCCGGATGAAGATGTTGGGCACATTTCTGAATCAACAATCGCTGATCTTCGGCCGGCAGGTAGTGCAGTACATCCGCAAGAATAAAAACATCCGAAGGCTGAAAATCGACCGTTAAGGCGTCCCCCGCCGTAAAGCTGGTATTTTGCGGACGAGCGATACCATGAGCCGCCACTGCAATCTTTTCGGCATCGTAATCAATACCGTAAATACGGCGGTTTTCAGAGGTCATGGCCAACATGTACGACATAAACCCGTACCCACAACCAACATCCGTTACAAGGGCTGAGCGGGGAATCAATTCGTCAAAGAAACGATAGTTCTTCTCCAGCCGTACCTTGATCCGCATGTACCACTCCAGCACGGGGCCTTTGTAGATGTAATTGCGAAACAATAAATCACGGTGATAATCTGTATTGTTGTAATACATTTCTTTTATGCTGTCGAATTCCGCGCGGACAAGCTGCTGAACTTTTTTGGTCCGTTCGGAATAATCGTTTCCCCAATGCTTATCACCGGGCTCAATGCGATCCAGGGCCTTCACCGTGATGGTGGCCGGCCGGGCCACATACTCTCCTTTTCTTACGTATTCGCCCGTTCCATGCGTTACCACGGGCAGAATATCCAGCCCCAGTTGCTCCGCCAGGTAAAAGGCGCCTTTATGAAAACGCAGGATTTTCCGGTCACGGCTGCGCGTTCCTTCCGGGAAGATCAGAATGGAATAGCCCTGATCGGTGAAGGTCCGGAGTTCGTCCACCATTTCCGCGTACCCCCTCGACGAGGAGTAAAAACCGCCCATTCGGACAAGCCGACCCATCAGCGGAAAGCGGTAGACCTTTTCATTGGTAATCATCACCAGCCTGGGCGTGAAACCCAGGGTCAGCGGTATGTCGACCACCGATTGATGATTGCAGATAATCAGGGCCGGTTTCCGGAAGGTTTCTTTGGTGATGTTAATTTTCCGTTTCTTCGCCAGAAACATCAAGCCCATGGTGGAGCGACCCAGAAAGAAAAGCAAATAATGGAACAGCCTCTGCCGAAAACATTTTTTTACAGGAATCAGGTACAACAGGCCTCCCAACAAGAAAATTGCCAGGGAAACCGAGATAAACCAGGTGTATTCCAACACAGCATAAAGGAGTAGACCAAGGGTAACGGGATGAGCCCGCCGTCCGGTGCCCACCCGCGTCATCCAATGGAAGATCGCCGGCGCTACCGTATACGAAATCAGCACCACCGAAAACATCCCCACGATGGTGGTCAGCGCAATGGATTTCAGTGCCGGGTGTTTGGCGAAAATCAGTACACCCACGCCAATCAGGGTTGTTAGTGCTGAAAGAAAAACGGCCGTTTTGTACGAATGCAAAAATTTCTTTCCGGATTTGTACTCCTGAAGCAGGCCGTCCATCATGAATATACTGTAATCATCCCCCAATCCAAAAATAAAAGCCGATAGAATAATGGAGAATATATTAAACGGGATGTTCAACAAGGCCATAATACCGAGTATCCACAACCAGGAGATCAGCATCGGAGTAAAAGCCAAAATAGCGAGTTCAATGCGGCCGTAACTAAGCATCAGAAACACAAAAACCAGCAGGGAAACAAACCATAGTATGGCGTTGAAATCGTCGCTCACCACTTCGGAGAACAACTTCAGTTCGCGTCCTCTATCCACCACGGCCGTGTTTTCATCGCCCGGCAATTGACGCATCACTGTTTCGTAGTTTCCGCGATGGGTCTTCAACATGGCGATCACAAGGGCTTTGCCGGGTTTTTCGATGATGTAATCGCGTACAAACTTCTCCTTCAGTAGTTGTAAATCCGCCGGATTGCAGGTACCCGCCGGATTTTCGATCTGCCGGATAAAGGCATCAAATGCGTCAGCGGCAAAGCCGTTACGATCGGCCTGTTCGCGCAGGGTCTGTACCAGTGCGGATTTGCGGGAAGCCCAGTACGCATTCCACTGCCGGGCTTTTTGCTGCTGCACCGAATCGGACATCAGCAAAAAATTTGGGGAGGCATAACTGTGAAGGAGTTGCTGATTGCGCATACAGCGCAGGTGGGGCACCATGCGCTCGCTGCGTTGCAGGGCTTCATCCAGGGTGTTCCCTTCCGACACCACATAGACAGCCCGCAGATTGGTATCGGTAACGGCCTGCAGCCGGGCTTCCGTAGCCTTCATTTCCGGCGCCACATAACTCAGGTTGCCAAAGTCGCTGTCGAAGCGGACATTGCTGGCATTCCAGCCCAGGAATATTGTCAACACGGCAATCAGCGCCAGCCACCAGGGATTGCTTTCATAGCTGAGTGCCGACAGGCGTTCGATCACATTGGGGCGGATCGCTTTGGGCGGCGCTGCGCTGGCTTTTCCCAGCGGAATGTGCGGTAACACAATTAGGGTAAACAACACACTGGCCACAAGCACGAAGGCTGCGAAAATCCCAAAGTCAGCCAGGGCCCTGGAGTTCACGAACAACAAACTCAGGAAAGCCCCGATGGTGGTAATATTGCCGATGATCATCGGATTCGCCAGATCACGAACGGTTTCCTCCGCCGATACGGTATGTTTGAGGTGAGTATAAAAATGAATCGAGTAATTGATGGCTACCCCCAGAATGATGGAACCGCCGCCAATGGCGATAGTGGAGATGGCGCCCTGCATCAGTTGCACCATGGCGAGCGCGAACAAGCCCCCCATAGCAACCGGTAACATAAGAAAAAGCAGCACCCGCTTTTTTCGGAAGAAAAAACCCAGCAGCAAGACGAGACCCAACAGCGCCAGCGATAAGGTGAGCAAGGTATCCTGCTTCATCTGCCGCGCATTGCCCACGCCAACGGGAATAGCGCCCACATACTCCGCCCTCAGTCCGCCCCCGCATTCCTGGTTGCACTGCGCAATGGCTGCATCAATGCCGTCCATCAGCACTGTATTGTGCGCTGTTTCGTTGGCCGGATAGGTAGTGTACACAAAAATGAGCATATTCCTTCGGTCAGCGGTGAAGATGGCATCGTTCAGCACAACGTAATCACCCTGTTCCTGGAGCGTCCGCATCTTCATCATCGCCAAACCGGCCAGTCCCAGCGGATCCTGCGCGATGTTTTCTTTAAAAATCATGCCCGAGGGCATCAGCAGGGTACGGTAGTTTTTCGCCAGAGAAGCAACAACGGCCTTATCCGTGATCATACTATCGATGCGGCGGTAATCGGCGCTATCCAGAAAAAAAGGCAGGTTACGTGCGAGGATACCGTATAGATCCGCCACCTCCTGGTTCGACATTCGGAAATTTATCTTGCGGATGTATTCCGGCATAAAATCCCGGCTTAACTTTTCCACCAGACGGTCGCCATAGGCCAGCAGGGCCGTGGGATCCGGCATGCGGTCCGGCTCATCCGCGCGCACGGCAATAACAAGTTTGTCGTTCAGGCGGATATCCTGCAGGACGGTGGAGAATTTTTCGGTGCGTTTATCATGCGGGATAAACTGGGAAATATCCTCCTGCAGACTCAGTCCGGAGGCAATCCAGGCCAGCAGTCCGCAGACGGCCAGCAAGCCGATCCACAGCCACGCCTTACGCCGGTGGAAAAAATCAAACAGGAAGATAAAGAAGCGGGTCATACGTTGGGTGACGATTC
This sequence comes from uncultured Bacteroidales bacterium, assembly GCA_964585485.1. Classification (GTDB taxonomy): domain Bacteria; phylum Bacteroidota; class Bacteroidia; order Bacteroidales; family CAIWKO01; genus CALGYY01. The sequence goes on along the minus strand of CAZPDS010000025.1, from coordinate 8,294 downwards.
GTTAGAGGGATTGGGCGATGGTGATTTTCGGAAAAGAGACAGCAGCAGGTAGGTGATCAGTCCGCTCACCAGGGCCGCCAGGAAGGCCAGCACAATGCTTCCGATCACGTATTGCAGGATGTTTCGGGAGATCGCTTCCAGCGTGAGGCCTGAGCTAAAATCCAGATCAACAGCCCGTCCGCGCATGAAGGGCGCCCCAAGGCAATAACTTCCGTAGATAATAAGCGGAATCATCGGGGGAATGCTGATGTTGCTGGCCACCACGGTAATGACTTTATTCAGGCGAAAGGCGATGGCAACGGCGATGGCGGTAAGGATCTGCCAGCCCCAGATCGGCAGGATGCCGATGAACACCCCCACCATAACCGAAAGGGTTTTGCGGAGGTTGGATTCGCCGCCATCGATCACCTGTTTGCGGATAAACAGCCGGATATTCTCGCGCGACAGGGCGCGCAGGAAGGCCCAGGGGCGTGCCACCAGAAAGCTCCACAGCACCAGACCGCTGTTGAGGACGCTGATGCGGAAGAAATCGCGAAAGGGCCGGAAGTGGCTGATCCGCTGATCCGGCGGGGCATACCACACCGACACCGGGATCTCATGCACCGGTATCCCGCGCCAGGCAGCACGCACAAGCACCTCCACCTCGAACTCATAGCGTCCGGTGAGGTACTTCAGGCGTGCGAGGGGATCCAGCGGGTACAGGCGAAAACCGGATTGCGTATCCCCGGCCTTTTTCCCTGTTTCGATCCAGAACCAGAAATTCGAGAACTTTCGGCCGAACTGGGATTTTCCGGGGACGTTTTCCACGCTCATGTTGCGGGCGCCGATGATCAGGCTGCCGGGGAACTGAGCCAGGGCAGCGGCGAAGAGGGGTATATCGTCCGGCCGGTGCTGTCCATCGGAATCAATGCTGATAGCATAGCGGAATCCCTGTTGCCACGCCTGCCGGAAAGCCATTTTCAGGGCCTCGCCTTTGCCCCTGTTACGGGGAAAGGTAATACGAGACAAGCCGGGAATACGATCAAGGATAGTGGCCGTGCCATCCGTAGAGCCGTCGTCGACCACCAGCACGTCGGCACAAAAGCGCTGAACGCCGGCGATCACGGCAGCCAGCGTAGTCCCGTTGTTGAACGCCGGAATAATAACGCAGCAATGCTGTGTTTTCAGGAACTGTTTACAAGCCGCATCTTCCATAGGTTGCAGTGGGGAACCCTTCCTCTACGGGGCTGTTAAATGCGGTGTAAAGATACGAAAACAAGGAAAAGCGGAGGCGTACCGTAAAATAAATCCCGGCCGATCGGGGGACGTAGGACCGGTCGCCCGATTGCAGGGCGAATAAAAAATCAACAAAAAAACCGCATCCAAAAATAAAATTTGTATCTTTGTACCCGTTTTACGGCTCCGTGGCTCAACTGAATAGAGCATCTGACTACGGATCAGAAGGTTACAGGTTTGAATCCTGTCGGAGTCACAAGAAAATGAACCACTTACAAGAGCAAATCGGTAAGTGGTTTTTTTGTTTGATACACATTTTGGATCAAGCCGAATTGTATTACCTGGACTTTAAATGACCATTCAAACAGGCGACACCTTTCAGTTTTCCTTCAACATGCTGGAAAACACCGGCGACAAAAACGTTGAAGCCTTGTGGGAGCTTTATTATAAGATGGAGGAGGTGGAGGCGCGGTTGATGAAGTGCCGTTAAGATCTCTGTTATGCTTACTTAGCCTGATTTTTTAATTGCTGGAGTATGTCTATAGGATTTATTATTGGTAGTGGAAAACGATTCAAAACTGTCCCGGCAGTTTTAAGTGCAAGCATTCCTCTGGCGGCTCCAATAGTAATACTAAGAAGATTAGTTAATAGACCATCTTCAATATTTACTTGTTCTCCTTTATATTTTACAGCCTCCTCAAATTCAACAATATTGAATACACATTCCATCTCATAGGTGCATAACTCCTTTTGCTTCTCACCTTGATTATAACTGTACGTAGTTGAAAAAGCAATTCCGAATTCCTTTAACTCTTTTATTGGAATTAACCTTACTCCAATTCCAAAAGCAAGGGTAGATTCGCTAATATCAGAGATTAGTTCTTCTGTGAGCTCCCAACTATTGAAAGCAATCTCCTTAATCCTTGCGATCTTTACGTTGATATTCTTAACTTCTTTAACCTTTTCTATCATGCCATTGCGTTTGATTTGATGTTGTGTGTACGTTCATATATAGAGACCTTTCCTTTCATATTTACTTTTGATAGTTTTTGTTTTGCAGCAATTGATGTTGGTGCGGCTACAACATAAATAATTTTTGATTCCCCGGTTGCTTTTTCTTTTCCTGCTGCAATGCACACCTCACTTCCAAGAACCTGCTCAATAGTTGACAATGTTCGCATTGTGAAATTATGGGTGCCTGTGAGCCATTTGCTGATCTCTGATTCATTCTTTCCAAGCAGGTTTGCTAAATCTTTCTGCTCCATGCCTTTCATTTTTAAAAGAGCATGTATCCTGTCAGCCATATCAAAAGACTTATTAACAAAGATGTCAATATCTTTGTTTATCTTTTTTCTTCTGGCTTCAAGTTTTGGATTCTTCTTCATCTTACTCCTGATTTATTGTAAACGCTGTATTTCCGTATAATTTTCCTTGATAAATAGTAAGGGTCCCCTTCCTTAATCTGTCTTTAATAAACTTTTCAAGTGTCTGTAAAAGCCTGACCGCTTCATCGAGTTCTGGGTCTTCATTGTAAGTAGCTGTTGTTTTAACGCCCCCATTTCCTAGTATAACAATATCTTCAGCGATTCTCAAAACATACAATCTTAAATTGCATGTTTCGATTGGAATTGCAAAAACACCGTCCTCATATTTTCCTTCAGGTCTGAAATACCGTTCTTCGGCGCCTCTTTCACCGACTTTATCAATCCATTTAATTACAATATCAACATCCTCTGAGAATTCGGACTCTTCCGGGAATGTATCATAAAATTTATCAAATTCAGTTTCTTCACCTTCGAATTGTAATGTGTAGAAATTGACCCTGTCATGCTCTTCGTAAAGCTCGATGTTTATTTTACGATTCACTTATAAGTTAAGTTGCAAATTTATAACCAATTTTTACACTACCAACAAAAAAAGCAGAAATCTATCAATAGTTTAACCTTTTAGAGCTTAAATAATCGAAAATAATTTTCAATTTACTGTTATTCAGGCTTTTTTGGTGTTTTCAGGTTTTGTTATTCCCGTGTTAAAGTTACAAGTTTTTGGATTTAGCGAGATCTCATCTGGAAAAAACTGGTTTTATTTTTTCCAGGATGAATTCCTATTCCTTAACCAAGGGTTTCTGCAATATTTGCGAGCCACTACGTATTTGCATCATATACCAACCTGCTGGGAGTTTTTGAAGATTCAGTTCTGTATTGGCTTGGTCGATAAGTTGCTTCCACGCCAACCGTCCCTGTGATGTGTAGATGAATACTTCAGCAGGCAGCAAAATTGTTTCAGGGGCAATCATAAGGTTCACTCTATCGGATGCCGGACTCGGATAAATAAAAACATCCCGGAAATCATTATTTTCCTGAAGTCCGGCAGGCCCGGGCTCAAAGCGATACACCTGGCCACTACCCGGGGTTCCGTCCAGTTCTGGCAAGGAATAAATATCTGAAGTAGTCGTGGTTCCCGGTCCCTGAGTGTTTCCTTCTAACATGAACGAGTATTGGATATTCCCATCAAAATCGACATTCATCAAACCAATGATGGGTCCCTGGCCTTGTTGATAAGCATCAGCCGGATATAAAGCATTTACCGGCCCCACATGTGTCTCAATACTGTAATCAGATTCATAAAGCCAGATCTGAAAATTAACGGAATCTTCGTCATAGCCGCCATTGGTAAACAAGCAATTGTGATATTCAAGAATAAATATCCTGTTACCAGCGGTACCGGATGTTTTATAACTAATTCTCGTGTTGAGGGTGTCACCTCCCCTATAATACATAGAACAGCCGTACCCCCAAAAATAATAGGCGGCAATATCGACAGGGTTTTTCATCATAAACCTGACAGCCCCAACGTCTGAGACTATAAGGGTGTCGAAAACGTTTCCATTAATTTGGAAGGGAAACCCGATGGGTACGTTAACCTCATATTGCGACCACAGAATGTTTTGCGAAACGAATGAACCGGTCGAAATTTCATTATAGGGCACATTGGCTAACTCCAGATGATATTGTTGGCCATAAGCCATTTGTACCGCAGTAAAAATAAGCAGAACCAGGATTCTGATGTTTTTCATGATTGAAGGCTTTAATAAGACAGGTTATTCAATGAACAGGAACAAAACGATATACGTATCCTGATGGGGGAAGGCTATTTAAACAGGGGAGATTATAAATATTGCTGGAATTTACAGGATTTGGCGATTTTACATCACCTGTTAGCATCAGAGCGAAGGTCGTGACATCATTTTCATCTCCGTTCATCAAGCCAATAGCTGGTCCCTTGCTATTGATAAATTGTTCCTCTGGATTCGAAGAAGAAGATGGACCAATATGTACTTCCAATGAATTATCTTTTTCATTGAGCCAAATTTGAAAATTCACCGAATCTGCTGTTACTCCATCATTAATAAAACCACATTGGTAAAATTCAATCTTTAACACTCGGTCACCGATATTGCCTTGTAACAAATAACTTATCCGGGATTGATTCGTATCCCTGTTCCTTTCAGAAAGTGCGGCACCAAACCCCCAAAAAAGATAAATGGATGAATTTCCGGAAACATTTTGCCTAAACCTGATAGCACCAACATCAGAAACATCAATGCTATCTACTGCAATCCCCGAAATGGAAAAAGGAAACCCTATAGGTACAGCATATTCGTATTCCCACCAAATTTTGCTTTGTGGAATATTTATCCCTCCTGCTAAGTTGGTGTATGCGGTTACTCTTATTTCCGGTTGGTACTTTTGAGAAAAACCATTAAGTGATGACAATACTAATAAAAACATCAAAACATGTAACTTTCTTTTTCTTTTCATGCTTTTTCAACAAATAAATATTAATACTCAAATTCTTCAAGTTCTATGCGATATGATTTATTCTGATAATCACCCTCAAGAATGATTTCCGAATTCGTCAACTTAACAATATCCCATATGCTTGTGGTATTTCTTTTAAAAGGGCCATACCCATGGATGGAATCACCTTGCCCAATACATAGCTGTATTACTTTTGAGCAGTGTTCGAGCGTATATTGTCCAGCAAAATCTATTTCGTTTGAAGAAGATCCATAATTGTCAAGCAAGAAAAGATTGTCATCATAATAAAACATAAAATCACAATTGAATGAATCTTTATATTCCTGTGTATAATCTGCATCATCGATCGTCATTTTTTTTACATGATATTGACCTTCCAGCCTGCTTAAAACACTTCGAAAACTAATAGCAGGGCCCTCCTTATAACGGCAGGAACCTGCTAAAATCATGATTGATGTTAGGATAATGACCGTGATAAGGTTGTTTTTTTTCATATAATCAATTATATTGCAATAATTAAAATAAATATCCTGAATGTATTCCTGCTGAAAATACGGCGTATTTGATACCCTTGACCATAGTCTTATCTGATCGCCACCACGGACCGGTTGTCACACAAGCGTCAGCCCCAATGCAAATACGTTTAAAAAGGGTAAAATCCAAACCCGCTCCAAGGCGACCTCTTATCGTATATGCTCCACTTTGTCTGTTTTTATAAAACATCGTATGAGTATTATTTACCCGGGCCTGTTCGTACACATCAAGACTATTATTAATTCCGACAAAAATATTTGGATGAATAAACGATCTGTTAAAAAAGCTTACGCAAAGATTTAAAGGAAACTCTAGGGTTTGAAGGTAATAAAGACCCATTCGTAAAGGCTGAATAGTATCATTAAAATTTATATCAAAATAGCCATTTGTGCTTATTCGAAAATTTGCGAATTTTATTTTGGTATCAACTGAAAGAAACCTGAAAATTCTATATTTTGCATAAATACCATATGAGTGATTGGTAAACGACCCCATCATGCCATAATCCCATACCTTAGGTACACTTCCATGAGGTGAGGCGTATTCGTCGGTATAATAGGCATATCTGAAATCCCAACTTCCCTCTGCACCAACTTCCCATTTCATATATGCCCGGTTTAGTGAATCGCTTTGCGTAAATCCCTGATTAGCGATTAAGAGAAAAATTAATAGTAGGAATATCTTATTTCGCATTCTATCGGCTTTATTTAATAATAATAAGTTTCTGGTTATAGCAGTTGGTCTCTGAACACAAAGTCAAAATATACATTCCCTCAGAATAATTTTTCAAATTGATTTCAAGGTGTTGCTGCCCTTGAGTTTTACAAGTATATAAACAATTTCCATGAATGTCTCTAACAATAAGATTTATATGGTTTATATTGGTTTCGATGACAAATGTACCATTACTTGGATTTGGTGTAATCTTAATGTTATCGTTTTGAATTACAGGTGTAATAATGGTTGTTTCAGTGCTATTTTGCACGCTTTTATCGGTGCCAATATAATTAAGTTTATAGGCCCAATCGGGATAACTCTGACCCATTAAAGGGGTAATTAATCGAATTTCTCCAAGCCAATTAGTGCCCTGTGTTGAGCTTCCATAATAATATGGAATGCCGGAAAGGGGTGGATTTATGCTAGTATAATACCAGGAAAAATTATAATAGTGCTGTCTCCAGAAACTCGATTTAAACCCATTGATCGCTACATTATTATATATATAGTCGCTACATGTTTGCACATCAGATGGATCACCTCCATCATGATCCAACTCACCTAAACATGTACCCCACGTATCATGTGCTTTTGTTACAGAATACCAGTAATAAGTACGATCATGCACCCAACCCATTCCCAGGGTCTTGTTATCGTCTCTCATTTGAAAGCTTTCTAAAGGCCATAATTTGTATTCATTTGATATGTATTTGGTTGATTCAAAATCTATTCCTTCCATAAAGCTACTTAAAGGGCCCATTTCCGAAAAATAACCTGCGTAATACAATGGCGCCCAATACCAGTTTAATCCGGACCCGGCACAACCCATCATGGTTGTGGCCCATAGCATATTGTGAAAACTTATGCGATCGCATCCTTCTATTTTTCCATTTAACTCTGCAATATCTTCTGCTGCCTCACCATAAATAACCGGTCTTTTCTGATTATCCGGTTTATTAATAAAATGTCCCACTCTTTCAGCACGCGTTCTGTTAAGATTTTCAGAAATCCCATACTTATGAAGATTATAAAAATCATCATTATAATTAGGATCATCATTGTAGCTACTATTCGAACAACTTGCTGAAGCTAAATGATTCGGGTCTTTAGATTTAAAATAACAGTACAATAAATGTTCAAACGTAAGGACTGACTGGCTCTCCGTACTATTTAAATCGTTTTTATTAAAACAACCTATATTATCAATTTCAGACATTATTTCCCACCAGGCAATATTTGTAGAATAACCCCAACGGGCAATCATATATCTGCAATAGTTTAAATATTTTTGCTGAAGAATGGGGGAAGAGAAGAATGCGCAAAGATCATTGCCGGATGTGTTGTAAGGGCCCTGATTGAACACGCAATCACTTGAACCATTTCCCCAATGCTGGTGTGGTGTTACCCAGACTTTCAAATAGAGGTTTTGTTCATGTGCTAAATCAAATAACTCATCCACAGCATGGGCCTGATATTGGCGATTTCCACCAGACCAGTAGAATGCATTACCATTATTATCTTTCCATTGAAAATTATATTTGTCGTAAACCCCAAGGTACTCCCATTCAAAACCATATTCATCCATAATAAAAGGTAAACTCACAATATTACCACCATTATTTGCCACAGCATTCCATACAGCTGGTTGAACATCTTCTTTCCTCAATTGGTCTCCACTTGCCAAATAATACGAGGGAGAAGGAGTGTTTAATCCAATTGGAAAATAGGAATCATTTGTTTTACTAAAGCGAAAGTTCGTTTTATTTTGGCCAATTTCAACATAACCCTTATTTTGAGAGGAAATACAGTAAAAATAATAGGGACCACTTTGAAGAGAATTGAAACTATTCGTCGGAGAAGACATACGTATTAAACATGTCCATTTTCCTATTTCTGATGGTGCAAAACGAATCCGAAAATGATAATCAGTAGGAACTTCCGTCCAACATTTATGATAATCTGATTCATTTTTATTGTAAATAGCTTCACGATAAAAAAATCCGTCAA
>CAZPDS010000024.1:0-35176 GCA_964585485.1 uncultured Bacteroidales bacterium | reverse complement strand
GAGCCCATGATACCCACCAGGTATCCGGAAACCGCCGCAAAGAGAAAAGCCAGTACGATCATCACCGTGGCCGCAACAATGGCCACGAGCAACGAGGTGTCGAAAATAAACCACGTGATCCCAAAGGTCATGATAGCCACCAGTACGATCCCTAAAAGAACACCTGTAAACTTGATGTCGCGGTCAATACGGGCGGTGCTGGTCGATTTTCCACCAGCTGCTTTTTTTACATCGCCTACGGCACGGGCAATTCCGGCGCCCAGGCTCTTGCGCATTTTCCACAAAGTAAAAATCGCACCCATGAGCATGCCGCCAATGGCGATGGGGCGGACAATAAAGCGCCATACCTGTGAAATCTGATAGGTGGGATCGCTGACCCGCGTTACCGCATCGGTGGTCGATAGGTTAGGATCCTTGGCCTGTAAAATGGCGGCCCATTCCGTCAGGAAGTTCATGTCGATGGAAGGAGCTATGAAATAGTAAATAATCGGCGCCAACAGGCCCCAGGCAATGAGACCACCGCTAAAGTTCAATGCACCCAACTTGGGACCGATAATGTATCCTACGCCCATGTAGGCAGGAGAGATGCCAGGGGAACTAAGCAGCAAACCGCCTTGTCCTTTGAACGCGGTTCCGGTAATAACCGATTTATTGAAGGTGATGAATTTTTCCCAGGTGGCAGCAAAAAACTTGAACTCACCAAGCATCTTGATGAGCCCGCCGGCGATCATAGCACCGAATAGAAACATCGAGCCTCCACCGCCACGACGACCTGCTTTGTGGATTTCGGCAGCCGCGATCGATTCGGGAAATTTTAACTCAGCGTCTTCCACCATGACGCGGCGCAACAGAGCCACGAACATGATACCCAGTACACCGCCCGCGATCAGAATCAGGGTGGAGGTGATGTAGTTGCCGGGGGTGAAGAACGGATCCCAGACACCGGAGATGAAAAAGGCCGGAAGGGTGAAAATAGAACCGGCCGCTACTGATTCGCCAATGGATCCAACCGTACGGGCAAAGTTCTCTTCTAAAACCGATCCCTTGACCATTTTCAGAATGGCCATCCCAATTACCGCCGCCGGATAGGTGGCGGCAATGGTCATCCCCGCCTTTAGACCGAGGTAGGCATTGGCAGCCCCCAGAACGACCGACATCACCAGCCCTATGACCAGCGCACGGACGGTAAATTCTGCCATGTTTGTTTCAGATGAAACAAAGGGCACAAACTTCTTTTCTTCTGACATAACGGATTATTTTTGGTTAGAATATCTCAAATTCCAGCCAAAAATAACCTAAAATCTCAGACAGTGAAAAAAAATGAAAAGCGAAAATCAAAAAAAATAAGTTATTTTCTAAGAAAGAACAACTTAGTCAGTACTGCCACAGAGAATTTCGGTTAAGTATGATCCCCCTTTAACGACCCTCCCCTAAGCGCTATTTCTCACTATCGACAGACCATCGACTATCGACTATCGACTATCGACTATCTAAGCAAGTGTACGAAGCCCGTGATACTGCGCTTTACAATGCCCTCAAGCTTTTTTTCGTATACATCGCAGACATAATAATAGACCCCGGTGGCACAATCCTGTCTGGAGGTCTGGTTCTTCCCGTCCCAATTGATATCGGGATCGTGCGTAGTAAAGACTTTGGTGCCCCAGCGATTGAAAATGACCATATCCACACTTTCCACAAAATCATAGGGAAAGGGGATAAAGAGATCGTTGTAACCGTCCCCGTTGGGAGAAAACACATTGGGTAAAACATAGGGATTGCAGCTTGTGATATCCACACAGATCACATTGCTGTATGACGATACGTTGCCGTTGGAGTCAGTCGCCAGCACCGCGTAACAGCCGGCAATGGTTCCGAAGCCGGAATGCACAAAAGATGTATCGTCTGGAACGTCAATAGTGCTTAGTGTGGTATAATCCGTAACGCCATCAGGGGAGAAAAGGATAGTGTATTGAACAACATCATCTGCACAACTGTGGTTGGGATTGGTCCAGCTCAGGTAGTTCGAAATTAACTGGCAATCGGGAACTACCGTAAGAACAGGGGGGCAGGGTGCTTCGTTGTCGACCGGTACGGCACAGGCGATTTGGCTGTAGTTAATGAGCGGAGATACATACCCTGGAGCAGAATAGCTGCCTGAACTGTAGATTTTGTAGCAGTAATTTACCGAGTTAATCAATCCGGTGTCAGTGAAAGTGGTGAGATTTGTTACAGCAATGGAATCGAATGTCAGGGTCGATGGGTTTTGCCGGAACACGGTATAGAACTGATTGCCCCAGGGAACATCGAAGAACCAATCCAGTTTAATTTTGTTGTCAGACGGGCTAAGTTGCAAAAAAACGGAAGAGGCTGCGTGGGAAGGCCCAATCAGGAAACGGTTACCAGGACTGTCATTCCAGAAGTCCACGCGGTAACGGTACGGAAGACCGCTGGTGTTCAGTAGGGTGTCAATGAATACCGTATCATTGATGTTGCTCAGGGAATCGATCAGGGCATAGGGGGCGCCATTGAGTTGAGGTGCGCGGTACAGAAGATATTTATAGGGCCCGGGGGCCAGCAGGGTGTCGAATTCGGTGGGTTTGGACCAGTCAATGAACATGGCGCCGCTAACGGGATCGGTGTGATTCACGCTGACGTGGGTGATCACGGGCACATCTTTTTTAAGCAGGGCGCAGGCTTCCAGCGAGGCGTAGCTTTCGGCACCGTCGGCAAAATAGGCAATCACCATATAGCAGTAGTCGTTCCCGTGAATCAGACCAATACCATTGTTATTGTCAAGATACGTGGTGTCATCAAGATCCGGCAGATCGGCAATTTCAAGGTAGCCTGTATAGGCCGGTACGCCCGTTTCGCAATGATCCGGGAAGAACCCGTAATACCCGTTGCGACGGAAAATTTTGTAACCAATGGCGTTTTCGCAAATACTCTTATTCCAGTTGAGCACGATGGACGTCCCGATGGGTGCGGCCGTGAGGTTCTCCGGTGCCGGCGCCACCACCGTGATGCGCATGCTGCTGAAGTCAACAAGATGGACCGGTTCATCGTTATCTTCAGCTTTGAAGTTGACCTGGTAGGCTAGTTTCTTGACGTGCAGACAGTCGGTCTGCCAGCTAAACGTGGAGGTGGCCGTTCCTGTTCCCTGCACCGGTTGCGGGAAGGTGGCCGGGAGATTACTCAGCAACAGCGGGCTCCCGTTTCCGGTAAGGGTTACCAGGTTGTTGTCGGGATCCGTGGCGCTAATCAGGGTGCTGAAAAAAGTGCCCGCCAATACGCAGGTGTCAAGTATGTGGGTGATCACGGGGGGGGTGTTGTCGCAGGCCACCACCGTGATCTGCAGGTCGCGCAGCACCGACCCTATTTTGATGCCATGGCGCCATTCCTCAATCAGAATGGCTACGTTGTATTCACCGTTGTACACCGGGGCATCCCAGGTTAAATCGCCGGTGATGGGGTCCACCGAGATGTAATGGCTGGCTGGTGGCTGAAAGAACCCGGGAATGTCGTAACCCCCGGAGGTCATGCAGGTATCGATGCGGTACGAAAGGCTGTCGCCGTCAGGATCCAGCGCCCAGGGATTGTGGATAAAGACCTGGTTGATGCAGGCGTTGTCAATAGGGGGATTTAGCAAATCTGGTGAGTTGTTGGGTCCCAAAAAGGGGTTTATGATCAGCTCGGTTTCCAGGTAGAACGGAACATTCACCGAATTGGGAATGTTCACGATACCATAATTCCGGTTCGGATCTTCCATCCAGAGCGTGTAAGCCCCCGGAGCAGGATAGGTATGGCGTCCGCCCGAGCCGGCCCCTTTGTAGGAATAGACGTTTCGGCTGATAAAGTTTGGGACTATGTCAACTTTGGAGATGCGCTCCACCACGTCTGAGGTGCCATCGCCCCAGTTTATCGTCAGCTCCGGCCGGTCAGCCAGGGAGGGCGTATAGGTGTACGTTACAATCGTCACTTCATAGGTGAGCCCGGATATCCATTTGTAGGTTATTTCCCCGGCACGCTGGTGCGTTCCAAAGGCAATCGATAAGGAAAATATAGAGAATATAATACTGCTTACAAACTTTTTCATAGATGCCGCTGGTGCCAAAAAACATATAAAGATACAAAAATATTGTAAGGTCACCGGTTTTTTTATCCCGGCACCGCTTCAAATCTTCTTATATTTGTTGTCGTGATTGAATATTGAAATTTATGGAAAACGCTGCGTCTCAGACACCCCTGGAACACAAACGACCCGCCCTCTTAACGGTGCTTTGTGTGATGACTTTTTTATTCAGCGGATTGGCAACGGTATTGTCGTTTGCCGGTTTGCTTTCAGCTGAATGGCTGATGAGCATGTTGAAGCCCTATTTGCCGGACCTGGCCAACTACAGCAGCTCGCTGCTCATCGTCAGTTTTTTGGTTTGTGTTATTATTTTTGGCTTGTCGCTCTGGGGCGCCATCCTTATGTTCCTTCGTCGCCGCAGCGGTTTTGTGCTGTACATCATTCCAAACGGCCTCCTCCTGGCGGCCCAGGCGGTGTTAACCTTCAGCGCATTTAACGTTTTTTTTCTGCTCTTTTTATTGATCAGTGTTTTGTTTATCCTGCTGTATGCTATGCAGGTGAAATACATGAAAGAATAGCTATTCCATGATTAAGGCGGGCAACGGCAGACCCTGGTTTGTTTCAGCAACCTTGATGCTTAACTTGGTTTGGGCACTTGGTGTTGCCCTGTGTTCGTTGCTGTGTGTATTTTTTTATCAGTACTTTGTAACATGGATAGGCCAGCCGTACGACGGCCTGCTCCGCCTGAATCCCTGGCTCATGCGCCCGGTTTTTCTTGCCGGAACACTTTTCTATCTTCTTCCGGCATGGGGCTGTTGGCGGATGTGGCGCGGCCTCAAGGGCGGTTTTCGCATATATGTCATCCCCGCCTTAATGGTGTTTGCCGCTGCCCTTTTTTTTGTTTTCAATGTGATGAACCTGCTTCAGGTGATTTTGTATGCAGGCTCCCTGCTGGTCCTGGGCAGCCGGAAATGGCCGGCCTGAGAAAGGCCGGGAGACTACCCCATCAACGATTCGTTGATTATGCTTACCTTGTTGTTCTTTTCTTGTGGCGTATAAACATTCTAATCTTCAATGATCATGGATACACCTGTTGTAAACCCTCCGCTTAAGAAGAAACGTAAAAGCCTTAAAATCTTGTTGTGGACGATGCTGGCACTCCTGCTGATGGGCGGTGGCTTGTGGGCGTGGTTACACTTCGGCGATTTTGACAAACGCGATCCCTTTACGGTGATCCCGGATGATGCCATTTTCGTGATCGAGACCAGCAACCTCACCGAGGGCTGGAAAACCCTTAGCGATAGTCGTATGTGGCGTCATATGATGGGAACGAAATTCTTTTCCGACATTGACCAGGATGCTATGAGCCTGGATTCCTTAATCAAGGGAAACAAGACCATGGACATGCTCTTCTCTGGCCGCAAGCTGCTGATCTCAGCGCACATGATCAAGCCCGATGATTACGATTTCCTTTTTGCAGTGGATATGAAAAAGGCATCGAAGGTGACCTGGCTTAAAGATTATATTGGCGATTTGGTAAGTAGTTTCGGATTTGAAATGCGAACCCGCGATTTTCAGGGTACGGAGATTACCATGCTGGAAGACCTTACCTCGCCCGATGTGCTGAGCTTGGCCTTTATCGATAATGTGCTGGTGTGTTCCTATGCGCCCGCGCTGGTGGAGAAGTCTATCCAACAAAAAGATTCAGCTTACTGGGAGAAGAACGAAAGCTTCCGTGCGGTTGCTTCGGAGCTGGATGATGAAACCCTCTTCACTTTTTATCTTAACTATAAGCAACTCTACAGTTACCTGACTTGCTACATGGACGATCCCGGCGAATCCATGCTGGCCCTGGGATCCATTTTGTCGCACACGGCACTTAATATCAATTTTGAAGAGGAACGACTTCGGTTTAATGGATATACCGGGGTGGTTACCAGCGAGCCCTCGTACTTCAATGCGTTACGCAATGTGAAGCCGGGTCCCATGAAAGCCCTGTCGGTGGTTTCAAACCGGGCCGCCTTGTATGTGGCTATTTGTTTTGATGATTTCAATGAATTTTATGAAAACCTCCGCACGGAATTCGACGCCGAAGACACTACGCGGGCTAAGAATTACGATAAGACGATCCGCAAAGCCGAAAAGTTTCTAAAAGTAAACCTGGAGGAGGATTTTTTCGGCTGGATTGGTAATGAAATCACCTTCGTAAAAATGGAACCATCAAGCAATGCACGCGAGGAAGACGTGGTGGTGACCATTCATGCACGCGACATCAATGCGGCCACCGCCGGCCTTCATCATATTACCTCGCAGGTGCGGAAAAAAACGGCGGGCCTGGTTAAATTTAAAGATACCGAATACAAGAATTTCACTATTCAATATCTGGGATTCTCCGGTTTGCTGAAAATGTTTTTCGGGCCGATGTTTAACAAAATCGAGCGGCCGTATTTCACCTTTGTGGAAGATTTTGTGGTGATGAGCAATTCCCCTTCCCTGCTGATGGACATTATTGACGATTACACCATGGGTCGTACGCTGGCCCGCGATGAAGCCTTTATGGAATTCATCGGAGATTTTGACAAAACGTCCAATGTTTCGGCCTTTGTTCAGCTCCCCAAAATTTACCAACATCTTTATTATTACAGCAAGGGCGACAAACGTAAAGGGATCCGCGACAATAAAGACGTAATCCTCGGCTTTGATTTGTTAGGTTTCCAGTTGTCCTCCGACGATGAAATGTTTAAAACCACGTTTATCGCCAATTTTGATGAAGATGCTGTTTATAATGACGAGCTGGAGCGCATTGAGCTTGCGGCGGAAGAACTTTTTGTGGCGGATATCGATACCGGAATTTTCCGGATTAAAACGGAAATGCTGGAAGGACTTCCCGATGGGGTCACACGGATCACTTACCCGGAAAGTGATAAGATTCGCTTTGAGGGCCGATTGCTCAATGGTAAGCCGGAGGGCTTGTGGCGCGTCTTTTATGAAAGCGGAAAGATTGCCGGTGCGGTCAACTATGTTAATGGGTTGGCGGCAGGGGAGGCATTGTATTATTACGATAATGAACAGCAGACAACCCGGGCCGAAGTGACGTATGTGGAAGATCTGATCGACGGTGTGTACCGGGAGTTCTACGAAAACGGAGCCCGTAAGGCGTCTGTTGGCTATCAACAGGGCAAACCCCATGGCGAGGCCGAATTTTATTACGATAGTGGTATACCGAAAATTGAGGGTCGTTATGATCAGGGCCTCAAGACCGGCAAGTGGATACACTTTACGGAAACCGGTGATGTAATGGACAAGGCGAAGTGGAAAAAAGAAAAAAAAGGAAAATAGTATTCACACTTGACGAATCCTGTAAATAGCGCGTAATGAAAAAATCCACCGGATTGTTTTTCGGTTCCTTCAATCCCATTCACATCGGGCATTTGATCATTGCGAACTGCATGCTTGAGTATGGTGGCTTAGATGAGGTGTGGTTTGTGATTTCACCACAGAATCCACTGAAAGCCCGCGCCGGGTTACTGGAAGATCATCACCGCCTTGCGCTGGTGAAGGTAGCTATTGATGATAATCCGCGTTTTCGGGCCTGCAACGTGGAGTTCGGATTACCCCAGCCTTCCTACACCATTAATACTCTTACTG
This sequence comes from uncultured Bacteroidales bacterium, assembly GCA_964585485.1. Classification (GTDB taxonomy): domain Bacteria; phylum Bacteroidota; class Bacteroidia; order Bacteroidales; family CAIWKO01; genus CALGYY01. The sequence goes on along the minus strand of CAZPDS010000024.1, from coordinate 27,459 downwards.
TGTTAGCGGAGCAATATCCAACACGGAATTTTGTCCTGATTATGGGCAGCGATAATCTGCAAAGTTTTGACAAGTGGAAGAATTATGAAAGGATACTCCAGGAGTACCGCCTGTGGGTTTATCCGCGCCCGGCCTCTGATGGCGGGGCCTTCCGTGATCACCCAGCGGTGAAATGGGTGGAAGCTCCGCTTATGCAGATCTCGGCTACCTATATCCGCGAAAGCATACGTAAGGGGAAAAGCACTCGCTATCTGCTGCCGGACAAGGTTTTTGAGTATATCATGGAAATGCATTTTTATAAAAAATAATTCCGCATGCCCTTGCTGCTTGTGTCAAAATGGTGGACGCGCATTTTTTCGTTTGGTACGGCAAGCGCTGTGGTGGTTTTCCCTTTTGTTTTTTTTCGCGAACAGCGTATGCGCGATGATGCCCAAATCCGCCATCATGAACTGATTCATGTTCGTCAGGTGCTCGAACTCGGCATCTTGTTTTTTTATTTGTGGTACGCGCTCGAGTTTTTTTTTCGATGGCTCCGTTACAAAAACCGATACCAAGCCTACCGCAACATTTCCTTTGAGCGTGAAAGCTATGCACAGCAACACAATAGTCGCTATTTGCCCGTACGGCCATGCTGGCGTTTCCTGAAGTATTTATAACTTTGCGGCCTCTGATATTATTTGCATGGCCTTGGTTTCTCCTGACATGAATGACTTTAATTATGCGTTGCCCACGGAACGCATTGCCTCTCAACCGGCGGATCCGCGCGATTCCTCGCGTCTGTTGGTGGGAAAGGATGGAACTGTTTACGATGCCCACTTTGCGGACCTCGCTACTTTTCTCCCGGCAGGTAGTTTATTGATGTGGAACAATACCAGGGTAATTCACGCCCGTCTCTTGTTTCATAAGCCGAGTGGCGCCCGTGTCGAAATATTTTGTCTGGAACCTTTGATGCCGGAACGGGAAATTCAACGCGCGCTGCAAGCGGGTCCGGGATGTGTATGGCAGTGCCTGGTGGGCAATGCACGCAAATGGAAAGGCGGAATACTCGAAATGGAGGTGCAGATGGAATCGGGAATTTGCACCCTGCAAGCCGAACAGATGGGGCAGGAGGGTGGAACCTTCCAAATCCGTTTCAGCTGGACGCTGAAAAATCGCTGTCTGGCGGAGGTGCTGGAGGCGGCCGGCAAAGTTCCCCTGCCTCCCTACATCCCGCGCGAAGCTACGGAGAGAGATAACACTACTTACCAAACGGTGTATGCGCAGCACGATGGATCGGTGGCGGCGCCAACGGCGGGGCTTCACTTTACTGACCGCGTGATTCGCAGCCTGGAAGAAAAAAGCATCCGTCATGCGAATGTTACGTTGCACGTGGGAGCTGGTACTTTCAAACCCGTTAGTGAAGCCGATCTCCGTCGTCATGTAATGCATACCGAGCAGATCCATCTTCGGCGAGAAGATCTGAATCAGCTGATGGAAGCGGCGACATCCGTGGTGGCCGTTGGCACAACCAGCCTGCGAACCTTGGAAAGCTTCTACTGGATGGGGGTAAAGATCCTTTCGGGCACGGATGTTTCGATGCCCTTTGCGCTGAACCAATGGGATTGCTATGAGGCCGGATGGCCGCAGGATATTCCCGCATCGGCCGCCTGGCGTGCTCTGCGCGATTATATGGAACAGCATAATCGGGACGAAGTCAGCGGAGAAACCCGTTTGTTCATACTACCTGGCTACAAGGTGAGGACAGCGGATATCTTGATCACTAATTTTCACCAACCACGCAGCACGCTGCTGTTGCTGGTTTCGGCCTTTACCGGCAACGATTGGCGCAAGGCCTATGATCATGCCCTGGCGACAGATTACCGCTTTTTAAGTTATGGGGATGCCTGCCTCTTCTTCCGGAAAACCACTCGTTAGGGTTCACTCCGCCCGCGTGCTTCGTTCCTTACAGCCGTTGTTCCACCCTCGCGATCATTTCCTCTTTCCAGACGGAGAAATCGCCCTCAAGAATGTGTTGTCGGGCCTCGCCAACCAGCCAAAGGTAGAAACCGAGGTTGTGAATGCTGGCGATCTGGGAGCCAAGAATTTCGCCAGATACAAAGAGGTGACGCAGGTAAGCTTTGCTGTGAAGGGTATCCACGAAAGTGTGCTGGTCTTCATCCAGGGGTGAGAAATCGTGTTTCCACTTTTCATTGCGGATATTGATGATGCCCTGGGATGTGAACAGCATGCCGTTCCGGCCGTTGCGCGTTGGCATTACGCAGTCGAACATGTCAACCCCGAGGGCAATATTTTCCAGAATGTTTCCCGGCGTGCCTACGCCCATGAGGTAACGGGGCTTATCTGCCGGCAGAATAGAGCAGACAAGTTCTGTCATTTCATACATCATTTCAGCAGGTTCGCCAACGGAGAGGCCGCCGATCGCGTTCCCGTCGCAGTTGCAGCCGGCCACGAATTCCGCGGATTGCCGGCGTAAGTCGGCAAAGGTGCTGCCCTGAACGATCGGAAACAGACTTTGCTGATGGTCGTAGTGGGGCTCTGTTTCGCTGAGCCTTTGCAGGCAGCGTTTCAGCCATCGGTGGGTAATACCGAGCGAAGTGGCCGCGTATTTCTTTTCGCAGGGCCAGGGGGTGCATTCATCAAAGGCCATGATTATATCCGCTCCGATGGTGCGCTGGATGTCCATCACCGTCTCGGGTGTAAATATATGTTTTGAACCATCGATGTGCGACCGGAAAGTAACGCCCTCTTCCTTTATTTTTCGGTTGGCCGAAAGCGAAAAAACTTGATAACCGCCGCTGTCAGTCAGAATAGGCCGATCCCAGCTGTTGAATTTATGCAGGCCACCCGCTTTGGCCAGGGTTTCCATCCCCGGTCGCAGATAGAGATGATAGGTGTTGCCCAGTATTATTTGGGCTTTAATGTCATCGCGAAGTTCATGAAAATGGACCGCTTTAACCGTACCCGCGGTTCCTACGGGCATGAAGATGGGGGTTTCGATGGTGCCGTGGCCGGTCTCTATCCTGCCGGCCCGCGCACGGCTCATGGTATCGGTCTTTTCTAGCGTAAATTTCATGAATGCAAAGATAGTTAATATGCCTTCAATCTGCACTAAACAAATGGCGATGCAAGAGTATTGGCTGAGCGGCTGCCAGTGCGGTTTAGGCTTGCATCCTCCGGCTTTTTGCTGTACCTTTGGTAGCTTTTATGAACGGAAAAATAGTACACTATGACGAGCAAAACAAACAAATCGCCGCTTCGGCCGGAAACTACACCAACAGCGACCACAAAAGTGATTGCTAACACCGATCCCCTGAACATCACCATCCGCGAACACGCAGAATTCCATAATTGTTATTCGGTGAAAAGCGTAAAGGAAGATATTGCCTTTCTGCAAGCGGTTTTCAACGATCGTATCTCCATTTCGCCGGACGATGTTACGCAGGATTTTATCAATAATCTCAAGCTTATCAGTAAGGAGATTTATTTTTTCTTTAAGACCCTGGAAACGGATTTGAATCCGCAAAACTACATTAAGGCCAAGTTTGAATTTATCCGCAATCGGATTCCCAACGGCGATCCCAATCTTTTCTACATCGCCTGGAATGGGCTAATCCGCAACGACAGCTTTCGCCGGATTTTGCTGAAAACATTCAGCCTCGGCCGTTTCAGTGATATTCTGGCGCCGCAGAGCATTCCCACTCCGGGTTCGGCGATGACCCGTTACCGGACGAAACTTATCCTGGCCGATGATATGGCGGTAAATCCAGACGGCAGCCGGCGTATTCTGGGCCGTAGCCTGGAAGATGGCAGCGGTCTGATCATGCGAGAAAGCATCGTGTGGCTGCCCAACGGGAAAGCACTGCCCTTGTTTCCCCAGGCATATGTGCCGTTGAACCAAACGCATGTGATCCTGATCCGGCACGGGAAATCCATCCATGAATCCGGTGGCGATAATCCCGAGTTTGTTGGTTCCGGTTATTGGGATTCCTGGGAAAGCAACCGCCGGATTACCGGTTCGCTAGGGAATTTTCTTAATGAAAATGGGATGAGCACCGCCAAAGAACTGGGAAAAGATTTTAAGGTGGCGGTGGATATTCTCGATAAGAGCGGTTTCCCGCTATGGTCGTGGTCGAAAGATACGCCCATCCAGGTTTTTGGCAGCGAATCGGAAAATACAGAACAGACCGCGCGCTTCTTTCTTCAGGAAGCCGGCTATACCAATATGCAGTTTCACGCGATGTTCGGGCTGAATTCACAAAAATACGGGGCACTTACCTTTAAGCTGAAAAACGAGGTGAATGAACAGGCGGCGCGCATCTATGGCGGATCGGACGAGATTACGCCCGAGGTGAAAGCCAAGGTCTCAAAGATGTTTAAAAACAGGTTTTATCATTATCCAAAAGGGGAAACCCTGATCGAGGCGGATTGGCGCATTGCCTATTCTTTCGTGGATTTACTGAATCAAAACCTGGGGCGCCGCATTTTGCTTTGTGATCATTCGGGCGCCATCCGCGTATTTGAGGCCGTGATCCGCACCCTTGATTTTGCTGAATATAGCACCATCAAAGAATCCCAGGATTCTATTCTGGCCCTTTGCTACCAGCCTGGACGCAACCTTCGGTACGACTATCTGCAGCGCAAGGACTATCCCTTGCGGGCCCGTTCAAAGAAATAAGAGTCCCGATGCCTGATCCTGGATGCGTAGTGGTTTCTTTTGCCTGCGGCCTGGTGGTGGCCGGGCTGCCACTGCTTTGCCTTTGGCTGCGTGCACGGCGATTGTCTCTTTTTGACCGGCTGACGGGGCTTCCAAATTATCAAGCCTTCCTTCGAATCGCCAAAGTGCGTTTACGGCAACTGAGAAAACGCCCACTGGGCGTGGTTTTGACCGACCTCGACGATTTCCAGCGTTTCAACCTGCGCGGTTACCCTTTCGGGGATCGCGTTCTGAAATCCTTTGCTGACGCCTTGTCGGCTCAAATGAAAGGGCTTGCTTATTGTGCCCGCTATCGCCTGGGCGACGAATTTGTTGTTCTCTTTGATGAAGGCTGTCGGGCTCTGGTCGAAGCACGGCTCAGGGAACTTTCGGTCATCGATCCCGACGGAAAGCCATTGGAATTTTCTTACGGCATTGCTGTTTTCAGGGAAAGCGGGAAAAACCTGGACGAAATGCTGGAAGAGGTCCAGGGTCTGTTGTTCCGGCAAAAACGGGAAGGAAAAACCGATTAGGTTGTGGCGGAATCGTCGGACACCTTCCTCCTTACGCACGAAATTCAAAGCGCTGATTCCGCTGCGCGGGTTCAAAGCCGGCTTGCCGTATGGCTTGCTGCATACCTTCGCGATTGAGCTGATGCGTGGCACCCGCACCGGCCACCACTTTTTCTTCAATCATGATGGATCCAAAATCGTTTGCTCCAGCGTGCAGGCATATCTGTGCAGTGGATATCCCCACGGTAAGCCAGGAGGGCTGAAGGTTCGGGATATTATGCAGTATCAATCGCGAAAGCGCGATGAACCGGATGTATTCCGACGCGTTAACGCTGTTCGCCACACCAAATTTGTCACGCAAAATCGTGTGCTGATCCTGGAAAGGCCAGGGAATAAACGACAGGAAACCAGGCGCATCAGCGGGTTTTTCGTTTTGAAGGTCGCGGAGATAGATCAAATGTTGAAGCCTTTCATCCAGGGTTTCAATGTGGCCAAACATCATGGTGGCGGAGGTGGGAAGGTGAAGCTTGTGAGCCACGCGCATCACATCAAGCCATTCGGCGCTACTGCACTTGGCGGGCGAAAGCAGGGTTCGTACCCGGTCGGATAAGATTTCGGCACCGGCCCCCGGCAGGCTGTCTAACCCGGCCTCCGTAAGGGCTTTCAACACATCCGCGTAAGCGAGCCCCTCCTTTTTAGCAATGTGCACAATCTCCGGGGGGCCTAGTGCGTGGAGCTTCACCTGTGGGTAGTCCTGTTTTAGGCTATGGAAAAGCGTGGTGTAAAAATCAAGCCCAAGCGCCGGGTGCAGGCCGCCTTGCAGCAACAGCTGTTCACCACCCAGCGCCAGCATTTCCTCAATCAACGGCCGGTAATCATCCGGACTTAGCACGTAGGCTTCCTTGTGGTGTGCCGGCCGGCAGAAATTGCAAAACCGGCACATGGAAATGCAAACGTTGGTTAGGTTTACGTTGCGATCGATGATCCAGCCAACCTTGTTGCCCGGATGCAGTTCGCGGCGCAGCTTGTCCGCCGCCGTCATCAGCGCTTGCAGATCGGCCTCGTGCCATAGGGCGCGACATTCCTCCAGATTCAGGGATTCCCGCTGAAGTGCTTTCTCTAATAAGGCGTTGCTGTGCATATAACCTTGGGGTTGGGGATGTAAAAGTACAAAGGTTTTTTGGATGAAGCGAGACAATGCAGGGAGGGGAACGATGGACCACAGAAACGACCGTTTTGAACCGGTGTTTGTCGTTTGAAGACCGGCGTTGACAGAATTTCTTTTCCCACAAGCATAATAATTTGTAGGTTTGCCGTTAAAATTCAGAAATAAGTTATCAATTATAATTAATTAAACCGCCGCATAATGAAGAAATCGTTGCTGATCGTGCTGGTTGTGCTCCTAAGTCTGGGGGCAGCCGCGCAGAAAAAGGGGAAGAACCCGCTCATGAACTGGTACAACAAAGACCTGGCTACGGATAAAGTCTTTGGTGTAAGCACCGAAAAAGCGTATAAGGAATTACTGCAAGACAAAAAGTCTGTTCCGGTCGTCGTTGCTATTATCGACGGAGGTACCGACATCAATCACGAGGATCTGAAAAATGTGTTGTGGACCAACAAGGGCGAGATCCCGGGCAATGGTATTGATGATGATAAAAACGGCTATATTGATGATGTTCACGGGTGGAATTTTATTGGCAACCCGGATGGACGAAATGTAGGTCCCGACAACCTGGAACTTACCCGCATTGTGCGCAAATACAAGGATGTTTATGCAAATGGTGGCGAAGAAAGTGATCCGAATTACCAGGTGTATAAGAAGGCAAAAGCTAAGTATGATGAAGAAATGGGCGAAGAAAGCCAAAAGCAGTTTGAAAAATTTGAACAAATGGCAAAAGCCTATGGCGTTGCCGACAGCCTGCTGAAAGCGTATTTCAAGAAAGAAACCTATACGGTAAAGATGTTGAATAAGGTGAAAACCGAGGATGCGAAACTCAGCGCGGCGGTAACTACAGCGAAGTTCTGGCTGGGACAGGGTGTGGGCTACGCGGAATTGAAAGCCTATAACGATTACCTGGGTAACAAGCAGAAGTATAATTACAACCTTGAGTTTGATTCCAGGGATATTGTTGGGGATAATTACGAAGATAACTCCAGTCGTGTATATGGGAACAATGATGTGATCGGTCCGGATGCCAGCCATGGAACCTTTGTGGCGGGTCTGGTAGCCGCCGAACGGGGTAATAAAATCGGCGTGGATGGTATCGCGGATAATGTGCAGATTATGGTCGTTCGGGTGGTTCCCGATGGTGATGAGCGCGATAAGGATGTGGCCAACGGTATCCGCTATGCTATTGAAAATGGCGCGAAGGTCATCAATATGAGCTTTGGAAAGTCCTTCTCGCCCCAGAAACATTTTGTTGACGAAGTACTCCCGCTGGCGGAAAAATATGATGTGTTGCTGTTTCACGCAGCCGGCAACGACGCGGAAGACAACGATGTGGTTACCAATTATCCGGAGAATGCGGATGCCAAAGGGAACAAGATCACCGGCAACTGGGTTTCGGTAGGTGCGAGTTCCAAAGAAGCCGGCAAAGACCTGCCCGGTAGTTTTTCAAATTATGGAAAGAATAAGGTCGATCTTTTTGCGCCCGGCGTGGATTGCTGGGGTCTGGAACCGTTCAATAAATATGGATCGGCCAGCGGAACCTCCATGGCGTCTCCTGTAGCTGCTGGTGTTGCCGCCGTTATTCGCTCCTATTTTCCCGATTTAAAAGCGAGCCAGGTGCGCGAAGTATTGATGAAGTCGGTGACGACCTACGAAGGTCAGGTGAATAAGCCCGGAACGCAGAACACGGTTAGCTTTAAGGATTTATCAGTAACCGGCGGCGTTATCAACCTGTACAAAGCGGTACAGGCCGCCGAGGAGATGATGAAGAAATAATAATCAGAGGTTGGGGGCTCAGGCCCCCAACATTTGTTTTATCAAGGCCGAGATCATTTTGTTGTCGGCCTTTCCGGCGAGTTGTTTGGAGGCAAGCCCCATGACCTTTCCCATGTCTTTTCCTGAATTGGCACCCGTTTCGGCAATGATTTGCTGAAGTATGACGGAAATTTCCGCTTCGCTCATTTGTTTGGGCAGGTATTGCTGAATAATGTCGGCCTGAAAGTTTTCCGGATCCGCAAGGTCCATACGGTTCTGTGCAGTATACACTTCGGCCGCTTCGCGGCGTTGTTTTACCAGTCGTTGCAATAGCTTAATTTCGGTATCTGCGCTCATGTCAGCACTGCCGCCTTTTTCAGTGGCAGCTAACAGCAGCGCAGCTTTGACCGCACGCAGGGCTTCGAGTTTTTCTTTCTCTTTGGCCAACATGGCCGATTTGATGTCGTTGTTAATGGTGTCTTGTAAACTCATAGTTCGTATTGTTTTTACAACCTTAATTCGTTGCTGTGATTTTGCTTCAAAAGTTCAGTTTCAGCTGTTCCGATACGTGAAAGCTGCGGCGGTGGTGTATACTGTATCCGATGCGCGCAAGGGCGCGTCGGTGAAGGATGGTGGGGTAGCCTTTGTTCTGATTCCAGCCATAGTCCGGGTACTCTGTATGAAGACGCAGCATGTATTCATCACGGTGTGTTTTGGCCAGAACGGATGCTGCGGCAATAGAGAGGTATTTCCCGTCGCCCTTAACAATGCTGAGATGAGGTATGCTGGCGTAGGGATGGAAACGATTGCCATCGATCAGCAGAAACTCAGGCTTCAGGCTTAGGGCGTCGATAGCCCGGTGCATAGCCAGGATGGAAGCGTTTAAAATGTTGATCTGGTCAATCTCTTCCGGCGAGGCAGTGGCTACAGCCCATGCCAGTGCCTCCTTTTCGATGAGTGGACGCAGAAAATCCCGGGTTTTTTCCGAGAGTTTCTTCGAATCATCCAATTGCGCGTGCCTGAACCCGGGGGGGAGAATAACTGCCGCTGCGAATACCGGACCGGCAAGGCAACCCCGCCCCGCTTCATCGCAGCCGGCTTCGCGAAGATTCTTATGATAGGCCGATTTTAGCATATACAGCCCCAAAGGTAAAAAAATACGCCGATTGCCGGCGCAAAAGATCGTAGGTCGTGTGTTGGTATATTTGGTTGGGTTTAACGACGCGTCGATAAGTTAAAATACTAATTCGTTAAAACAAATAAAATCAAGATTATAGATCTTATCTTGGGAATAACACTTGTTAAATTAGCTTAAAAAAGGTAAAAAAACGTAGAAAATACTTGCTATTGGAAATAGTATTTAGTATTTTTGCTAGCTCAATCATCATTTGTAGTATTCGCATTTTTTCAACAAGCCTGAACCATGAAAGACGACTTATTAACCCGCCGCTTGCTCATCATTTTTTTGGTAGCTACCAATGCCATCATACTTTTGTATTTGATTCTTAAATCGTTTCATTTGGTTAGTTTTTAAAAGGTTAACGGTGCAAAGGCTGTCGAAACCGACAGCCTTTTTTTTTGATGGCTGACTAAGCCAGGACTTCCGCCAAAATTTTATGTGAATGAATTTCTCCGAATCCGGGGATGTGCCATTGGTAGTACTTCACGATGCCGTTTAGCAGGCACGTACGAACCGCCTGCGGGATGCTAACCGATCCCAGTTCTTCTTCCTCTGCGCGCATCAGTTGCAGGAAGGCTTTGGTTGAGGAGCTGTCCAGTGTTTCGTCCAGCCCTTGGTGCGACTGAAACCAGCCTTCTCGCAGGTTCAAAAAAACGGGTGCTTCGTCGGTCTTCTGTGGCTGAATGCCGAGCAGATGCATGAGGCGAATGATAACCCAGATGTGGAAATGCGCCAGTCCGTCGTCCCGGCTGTCGAGCCGGATAAGTGCGTGGTGCAAAAACTCAAAGAGTTCGGAATCGGCCTCTTCCTGTCGAATGGCGTGGATCAGTATCTCGTTCAAAAAGAGGGCGATGGAGCTTCGTATGATGTCGGCCGACAGTCGCTGGTAAGGATGTTCCAGCCGAATCTCTTTGGGGTGCTGAAGTCCTCCGTATTCTTTGCTTTCGCAGACGAGCTCCACCAGATTAAGATGTTGAAGTAAACTGGCCGGGGTGCCCGGTCTCTTTTTGTGAACACCCTTCACGATGTAGCTTTTCAGGCCAAACTGTTCAGTATAGATTTTCACAATCAGGCTCGACTCGGCGTAGCGTATTTGCTGAAGAACAATGCCACGGGTGGTGTACATCATAGTCCGGGGAAGGGATCAGTTGACGATCAGTATTTTGGTAACGATCTTTTCCGACCCATCGTCGCTGATGATGATAACAGGGTAAACGCCGGTTTTGGCTTTCTGGCCGGTAAAATCATGCCCATCCCATACAGCCTGGCCGCCTTCAGAGCGGGTTTCGTAGATGAGCACCCCGTTGATATCGGTGATCTTCACCCAGGCATCGCGTGTAAGACCGCGGATGCCAATAGTCCCGTTGAATCCGGGTTCTACAGGGTTAGGGTAGGCGTAAACCCCCTCAAAACTTGCTTTGCCCGTGGTGGCGTATCCCATAAAGGAGCATATGCCCTTGTCGGTACCGAAATACACCTCTCCGGAATTACCATCAATGGCAATGTCGATAATCGTATTGGATAGAAGTGGGCTGTTTTCGGCCGTGAAGTGATGGATCTCTTTCTGTCCATCCTCGGAAAACAGAAAGACCCCCGCATTCTGTGTGCCGACCCACTTTTTGTTGGCCCCGTCAACCGCGATCGATGTAACGGTTTCGTACTCCAGCAGGTGTTGCGCGGTGCTGTCCTGCTCAATGGTGATAACCTGCGCATCGAAATTAGAGCCGGAAAAAATAGCATTGGGGGTATAAAACACCGCCAGCCCCTTATCTGTTCCAACCCAGATTTCACCATCCAGATCTTCGGCAATCGTGTACACGGTATTGCTTGGGAGATTACCGTTACCAAGGTTGCTGGTAAGGCGCTTAATATGATCATCCGATTTATCATCAAGCGTATTGTTGTCGTTAAAAACGATGATACCGCTGGCACCGTATAAAACGATCCATTTTTGGTGGTTGGCGTCGATCATCAACTGGGTGGCTTTGGGTTGACTGATGACGGAAGAAACCGTGTAGGATTGCCAGGTTTCGTCCTTTTTCAGCACTTTGAGAAGGTTGTTGCATTCAGAATTAACAACCCATAGATTTCCGTATTCATCAAAGGCGATTCCCGAAACACCAACCCAGTTGTAAAACTGAAAGGGTTTTTCCAGACCGCTGTTGGTGTAAGAGTAATCTTTGTAGTAGTGGCCGTTGCGAAACTCCACGATGCCGTGCCCCCAGGTTGAATAGAATACACGTTGGGCATCCCTTGGGTCAACAGCTGTATAGAGAACATCCCACAGGCTGTCCAGGGCCGGACTCATGTCTTTCAGATTGTACCACGTATTATTGATGCACGTGTATGGGCCCACAGCATTGTAGGTGTTTCCGAGCGATGAACTCAGGCTTCCCGGGGCGACGTAGAGGTTAGAGCCATCGGTCAGCATGCTGTACACAGAGTTGGATGCGGGCCCATTCGGCAGGATGAATTCGGAGGACCACCCCTTATTTTTAACCAGACCGGCCTTGTTATCCGCAATCCAGAAAAAGCCCTCATCGTCTTCGAAAGCACTCATGGGGGCCGGGGAGCCCGGGTTGTAGTCGTATATGTTCCAGACAGAATGCAGGGAGTCGTTAAAAATTTCAAGACTGCCGTTTCCGGCCACGAGCAGGTGATCCCCGTCGGGAATCAGGGCTTTGTAGTCATTGGCGGTGCCGGGCAGCATGTTCGTCCAGAGGTTCCCGTCGAACACCATCAGGGTGTCGTCTCCGTAACCTTCCTTTTCCAGGCTGGTGATCATTACATCGCGAAAGCGGCAGATATTTGTATACTGACCGTCGGGAAAGGGGAGGGTGGTGTCTTTTATCCAGGCTTCATAATTAGCCAGGTTCGTGTTGGCCGCTTCCGCACGGTAAATGCCTTTGGCCGTTGCAGCCCAGAAGTCGCTGCCGTCCCAGCTAAGTTCGTGAACTTCCAGGCTGGTTCCCAGCGGCCCGATGTAGTAAGTGTCGTATACTTCGTGGCGGTCCATATCCAGCACTACGATGCCAAAGCCACAGGAAAGATAGGCATAGCGTCCAAGAAAGAAGATGGCATTGATGGTTTTTTTTCCAAAAATATTTTTCCGCTTGATATCGGAAATGTTGATGATGCGGTCTTCGGTTATCAGGTCAATATTGGCGTTGGTGTAGGCAACCAGCAGTGTTTTGAAGTCGGGGGCGTAACGAATCGTGGAGATGTCAACATCAGAAAGACCGTTAACCTTGCTTAGCCGGTTCAGACTGAGGTCGTCGCGATCGTAATAAAAGAGGGAATAGCGAGAGGCGCAATACACACGGTTGCCGGCCTCAGCCACGGAAATGGCACTGCGGAAGGGAAGATGTGCACGCCAGCTTCCGGGGCCGGATTGCTGGGCCTTCGCGAAAAGCGCAATAAAAAAAAGACCAATGGACAGTAAAAGGAACCTTCGAAGCATACGGGCAGTTTCAGATTGTAAAGTTAACTGATTTTAGTTCGAAATATTGCCTTAGGCAGATGCCAGCGCCTGGAGGATGTCGTGCCCTCTCTTCAGGGCTCCTTCAAGACCGTCGGGCTCTTTACCACCGGCTGTTGCATAAAATTTCTGACCGCCACCGCCCCCCTTGATGTCTTTCGCCAGATCGCGCACAATTTGGGCGGCATCCAGTTTTTTTTCCGCTGCCAGATTTTCGGGAATGCTTACGGTAAGTGAGGGTTTGCCTTCGATCAGGCTGCCGAAGATACAAATGAGTTTTGGATCCCTGGAGCGCAGTTCAAAGGTGAGGCTTTTCATTGCCACCGCGTCGAGGTCCAGGCGGCGCACCAGCAGGTTCAGGTTTCCCACGGGGGAGGCTTCCCGAACTATCGATTCACTCAGGGCGCGGGCTCGTTCGGCCTGAAACTCCTGTATCTGCTTTTGATAGTCAGCGTTCAGTTTCAACAGTTGCTCCGCGTTTTTCACCAGGTCGTTACTGCCTTTGAGTAGTTCTTTTAAGGTGTTCAGGGTTTGAAACTGCTCCTGCAGCAGGGTTTCTGCGCCTTCTCCGCTTACGGCCTCGATGCGCCGAATGCCAGCAGCAATAGCGTTTTCAGAAACAATTTTCACCATGCCGATTTCCCCGGTATTGCGTACATGCGTTCCTCCACATAATTCGCGGGAGAAGGAAGGATCGAAGGTGATAACGCGGACCGTTTCGCCGTATTTTTCACCAAAAAGTGCTACGGCGCCCATGGCACGGGCATCATCTAGCGCTATTTGGCGGTGTTCTTGAAGCGCAATGTTTTCGCGAATTTTTGCATTTATGATTTTTTCGGTCTGCAGTATCTCTTCGGGTGTCATTTTCGAGAAATGCGCAAAGTCGAAACGAAGACGTTGTGGATCCACCAAGGATCCTTTCTGCTCGACATGGCTGCCCAGCACCTGTTTGAGGGCGGCGTGCAGCAGGTGCGTTGCGCTGTGGTTAGCCGCGGTGGCCTTGCGCTTACCTGTGTCCACATGCGCCGTGAAAATCAGCGAAGGATCCGCCGGTACTTTATCGGTGATGTGTACCCATAAGTTGTTTTCTTTCCGTGTGTCTTCAATCAGGATTTTTTCAGGGCCACCGCTAAGGTACCCTGAATCCCCAATCTGTCCGCCCGATTCAGCGTAGAAGGGGGTCTTGTCGAGGACCAACTGCACCATTTCCCGGGTTTTGGTTTTTACCTTCCGGTAGCGGAGAATTTTAACTTCTGTTTCAGTGCTATCGTAGCCAACAAAAGTGGGCTCTCCGCCCTGGCGAACTTCTACCCAGTCTTCCTGATCCACTTCCGCCGCTTTGCGCGAACGGTTTTTTTGCTCCTGCATACAGGCCTCAAAACCGGTCATGTCAACGCTTAGCTTCTGTTCGCGCGCCATCAGCTGGGTTAGGTCGGGCGGAAATCCGTAGGTGTCAAATAGTTCAAACGCAAAGCGACCGTCAATCTCTTGAAGGCCTTGCTGCTCGCGGATGTGTTGCTCGAACCTGTGAATGCCGGTTTCCAGGGTGCGGAGGAAGGCTTGTTCTTCTTCCTGGATGACTTTGGTAATGAGGTCTTGCTGTGCTTTGATTTCCGGAAAACTATCGCCCATTTGCTGTACCAGCACGTTCACCAGTCTGCACAAAATTGCTTCGCGGAAGCCCAGAAAGGTATAGCCGTAGCGTACGGCACGGCGGAGAATGCGTCGTATGACATAACCGGCCTTGTTGTTCGAAGGCAACTGCCCGTCGGCAATGGCGAAGCTTACGGCCCGCAGGTGATCGCTCATGACACGCATAGCTACATCTACCTTGTGGTCGGCGCCGTACGGCTGACCCGAGAGCCGGGCGATTTCCTGTATGATAGGCTGAAAAACATCGGTGTCGTAATTGGAGGTTTTCCCCTGCAGGGTCATACAAAGACGTTCGAAGCCCATGCCGGTATCCACGTGCCGTGCAGGCAGGGATTCCAGCTTCCCGTCGGCCTTGCGGTTGAATTCGATAAACACCAGGTTCCAGATTTCAATGACCAGCGGATCCCCGGTGTTTACAAGGTCGCGGCCCGGCACCCTGGCTTTATCTTCGGCGGAGCGAAGATCCACATGAATTTCACTGCAGGGCCCGCAAGGACCCGAATCGCCCATTTCCCAAAAATTGTCTTTCTTGTTTCCATAAAGTATCCGGTCGGCCGGAAGAATTTCTTTCCAGTATTGCTCGGCATCCGTGTCGATCCCCAGGTTCTCGGCCTCATCTCCACCGAAAACTGTAACATAAAGATGGTCTTTGTTTATCTTATAGACCCCGGTTAGCAGCTCCCAGGCCCAGGCAATGGCTTCTTTTTTGAAATAATCACCGAAGGACCAATTTCCCAACATCTCAAACATGGTGTGATGGTAGGTGTCGTGTCCAACCTCTTCCAGATCGTTGTGCTTCCCGGAAACACGCAGGCACTTCTGGGTGTCGGCGATGCGCGGATATTTTACGGGACTGTTGCCCAGAAAGATATCTTTAAACTGGTTCATGCCTGCGTTGGTAAACATCAGGGTGGGATCGTTCTTCACAACCATGGGCGCTGAAGAAACAATTTCGTGCTGTTTGCTGCGGAAAAATTCGAGGAAAGTTTTACGTACTTGTTTGGAATCCATACAATAATCGATAAAATGAAAATGAGGTGATCAGAATTGCATTAAGTAACTGGCTGGATTTGCTTCGTTAACAATAAATTAAAACGGCAGCCGGCCTGCAAAGTTAGTTTTTTTTGTACTTTTGCAGGGAGTAATTGTAAATTTCGGCTGCATATTGGCCGATCTGTCCGCCGGAACTTCTCCCCGTTCCTGAGCACGAAAAATCCGAACACCATGGGAAGGATAAAGACCAAGTATCATTTCAACGCCAAAACGATGACCTTCGAGGAGATCAGGGTCAGCGTGAAGGAAAAACTGTTAAAAGTATTCTCTATCTTCTCGTCCGGGCTGGTAATCGCCGCTATGGCGATGGTGGCCATCTACACTTTTTTTGACTCCCCCAAAGAGCGTATTCTCAAACGCGAAATAGATGAATATAAACTTCAATATGAAATCATGAACCGCCGTCTGGATCAAATGTCGGCTGTGTTGCTGGATATGGAAAACCGCGACGACAATATTTACCGGATGATCTTTGAAGCGGAACCCATTCCGGATGATGTTCGCAAGGCCGGTTATGGTGGTGAGGACCGTTATGCCCGCTTTAGCGGAATGGACAACGAAGCCTTGCTGGTGGCCACCAGCAAAAAACTGGATGTGGTTTCGCGGCAGCTATACGTGCAATCAAAATCATACGATGAAGTGATTGAGATGGCCAAGAACAAGGAGAAAATGTTTGCCTGCATTCCGGCCATTGTACCCTTAAAAAAGGGAAAAGGATCCATTGTCTCTGGTTTTGGGTACCGCATACATCCGGTGTACAAATCGTTTCGTATGCATACAGGAATTGATTTTGTGGCTAAAACAGGGACCCCGGTGTATGCGACCGGGGACGGCCTTGTGGTGAGCCCCAAAGGCGAGTCCGGGTATGGAATCGCGGTAATGATCGATCATGGCTATGGTTATAAAACCCATTATGCCCACCTAAGCCGAAAAGTGGCGAAGCCCGGAAAACGTGTGAAGCGGGGCGAATTGATCGGCTATGTTGGTTGTACGGGCCTATGCTCGGGACCGCATCTTCATTATGAAGTAATCAAAAACGGTGTCAAAATCGACCCGGTGCACTTCTTCTACAACGACCTTACACCCGCCGAATACGAACAGGTGATCAAGGACGCGTCTAAGATCAATCAATCGCTGTCCTAATCGTTTTTCAGATACAATAAACTCAGGGTGACGAAATCTTCTACGCTCAGCGTTTCCGCTCGTCGGTCGAGGAATGGATGATCGGGCTGCTTGCAGGGAACGCCCAATACCTTCAGGGCATTTCGGAGGGTCTTCCGCCGTTGGTTGAAGCCGGCTTTAACTACTTTAATGAATAGCTTTTCATCGCAGGCAAGCTGCAGCGTTTGATTCCGTTTCATTCGGATTACGGCCGACTGAACATTGGGGGGCGGTTGAAAAACCCCGGGGGGAACTGAAAAGAGTATTTGTACGTCGTACCAGGCCTGGATCAGGACACTGATGATGCCATAATCTTTACTGCCCGGAGGTGATGCAACCCGGACTGCTACTTCTTTTTGGAACATACCCACGACTTCCGGCACCTGATCGCGCCACTCTACAACACGAAATAGTATTTGACTGGAAATATTGTAGGGGAAGTTTCCGATTACCGCAAAGGGCGGTAGGAGGGCTTCGGGAAGAGTGAAACGAAGGAAATCAGCTTCCAGGATACGGGGCTGGAGGTCGGGGAATTTATGATGCAGTGCCTGAACGGATTCGTTGTCAATTTCGATGACCCAGGTTTCCAGCTCCGCTTTTTTGAGCAGGAATTGTGTCAATACGCCAGTCCCTGGCCCAATTTCCAGAACACGGCGATAATCGCCGTGTTGAGTTAGGCTGTTGGCAATTTTTTCAGCTATATTGTGATCACGGAGAAAATGCTGTCCGAGATGTTTTTTGGGGCGGACGCCGTCCATGGGTAGGGGTTTGGGGGAGTTTGGTTAAGGGGTGGGTTTGTCGCCACGTAAGGCGCGGTATCTCTTGCGTGCATCAACTACGTAAAGGCTTCCGGGATGTTGATCCATTAATTCCTTATAATATTCCATGGCCTTGCCGGGATTTTGAAAAACCTCTTCCTGCAATACCGCCCTCTTAAACAGGGCATCATCGCCCAGGATGTCGAAAGAGTAAAAACTATACAAGCGTTCCAAAAGGCTGTCGGCGTGGATAAATTCTTTTTTCTGCAAATAAATTTCTGCTTTTTTAAAAAGAACTTCGTCGAACAAGGGGTGTTGCATACTGAGCATTTCAATGGAGTCGAGAGTTTGCAGCGCCAGGTCTGCGCGGCGGCGGAACACCAGCAGATCGGCGCGGGCGTATATCGCCAGGGCGACATTGCTGCTGTCGGCATCGGTGTTGTCGCCAATGGTAAGAGCTAGTTGCATGGCGTCGTTGGCGATAAGCTTGGAGGTGGCGGCTTTCAGCACGTTGAGTTGAGCGCGGGCCCAGTCGAATTCTCCGATATAAAAATCCAGTTTGGCGTTTTTGAACTTAGCTTCGGCGCCCAGCGGGTCGTTTTTGAAGGCTTTATCAACTTGCTGGTACAAGAGGGTAGCCTCCCAAATATCGCCCGACATCAGCAGAATATCGGCCAGTTCGATTTTACATCGGGCCAGATCGGCTGCTTTGGCGTTGTTCAGTGCAAGGGCCTGGGTGAGGATTTCTTTGGCTGTTTCGGTGTTGGACAAGTAAAAGGCCTCCAGGTGGGCCAGGTTTCGTATCAGGGGCAAGGTTTGCGCATTGCGCCCCATGTCGTTCAGTACGGTCAGGTATTCGGTTTTCAGGGTGGCAATTTCCTCTGTAGTGGGGTTGAAGGAGGAAGTGATTTTTTGGTAGCGGGCGTCCATCAGTTCAATCCGCGATGAAAACCAGAAGGGATTGGTTTCGCCGCGGTCGATAATGTATTGAAAGCATTGAAAACCTGCCTCCCACGCCTGATTGGCAACGGCCATGCGGCCAAGGGAGAATACCCGTTCCCCGTTTTCCGACAAGCGTTTGTCAAGGGAACGGGCCTGTATAAATGCCGCCTCGAATTCCTTCTGCTGAATAAAATACCATAAAAGCAATTCGGCATAACGTGTTTTGTCAGGATTTTTCCGGATCCTCGAGAGCAATTCGTCGCGAAAAACTTCGTTGCGACTGTTGTCGGCATCGTTCAATAAGATCTCCTGGAGTTCATTTTCAACACTGGGGAGGTACTCGCCGCCAAACTCCAGCAGTTCCAGGTATTCCTGCAAAGCGGCCGGAAAATTGTCATTTTTCAGGTAAAGTTCAGCAAGTTCATCATTGAGCGGGCGTTCGTTGCGCAGCAGTTTTTTGCCTTCTATCAGCGTTTTGATGGCGTATTCGGTTTGACCCCGGCGCTGAAAGGCGCTGGAAAGGTCTAAAACAGCAGTACGATCGGGGTAGAGGTTTTTGAGCGCATTGTCAAATTGTTTGCGCGCGGCCGTAGGATCTCCGGCTTTATGATATACGTAGCCGAGGTCCACAACATATTGAATTCGATCTGGAAATCGTCGCTGTTGTTTGCCCAAAAATTTTTCGGCTTCTTTGAACTGCTGCAGTTGAATCAGACAGTCAAAATAGTATTCATACAAGCGGGTGTCGGGATTCCGGTTGTAGGCTTGTTCAAAAAGGCTGACGGCTTTGTCAAACTCCCCGTTTTGGTAGTATTGTACGGCTAGCGGTTCCGTTTCATTGGGCTGGGCTTTCAGTATCGGTGGACAAAACACCGTCAGTGCGAGGAGCAGGCAGAGAATACCGTGTTTTGTTTTCATGGGTGGAATCAGGGCTGTTGTCAAATTTGGTCGAAGCCGGTATAGGGCAACAGTGCGGCCGGCATGTGGATGTGTTCGCCGTCGAAATTGTTTTCAAGCAGGGCGGCCACAATTCTGGGTAACGCCAGGGCGGATCCGTTTAGTGTATGGGCAAGCTGAGCTTTGCCATCTTTGCCTTTAAAACGGAGTTTCATGCGGTTGGACTGGAAGGTTTCAAAATTCGAAACCGAACTAACCTCCAGCCACTTCTGCTGGGCGGCAGCAAATACTTCAAAATCGTACGTAAGGGCCGAGGTAAAGCTCATGTCGCCCCCGCAAAGCCGTACAATGCGGAAAGGGAGTTCCAGCTTGCGAAGCAAACTGGCCACGTGGTTTCGCATCTCCTCCAGCGTTTCATAGGAACGGTCGGGGTGCTGGATCTGGACGATTTCAACCTTGTCAAATTGATGCAGGCGGTTCAGGCCGCGGACATCCTTGCCATAAGAGCCGGCTTCACGGCGGAAGCAGGCAGAATAGGCGGCATTTTTAAGTGGAAGTTCATCTTCACGCAGGATAAGGTCGCGGTAGATGTTGGTTACCGGGACTTCGGCCGTTGGGATAAGGTAAAAATTATCTGCCGTGGCGTGGTACATTTGGCCTTCTTTATCGGGCAGCTGTCCGGTGGCATAGGCTGATGCTTCATTCACCATGAGCGGGGGCTGTATTTCGGTGTATCCGGCGGCAATAGCCTCGTCGAGGAAGAAACTGATGAGTGCTCGCTGCAGTTTCGCGCCTTTTCCTTTGTAGACGGGAAATCCGGCACCAGTGATCTTGCTTCCCAGCTCAAAGTCAATGATGGAAAAGCGGGTGGTCAATTCCCAATGAGGAATGAGCTTTTCGATGTTTTCGGGAAGCTTGCCTTCCGAAGCAACAATTTCATTATCGGCAGCGGTGCGTCCGGCCTTTACGCTTTGGTGCGGAAGATTGGGCAATAATACCAGTTTGTCTTGCTGGGATGTTTCAAGCGCCAGCATTCGTTCTTCCAGGTTTTTGCTGCTGTTTTTTAAGGTTGTGCTGCGCTCTTTCAGAACATTGGCTTCTTCGGTTTTGCCCTCCTTGAATAAATTGCCAACGGATCGTGAAATGGCGTTGATTTCCGACAGTTGGTCGTCGAGTTCTTTCTGCAGGGTGCGACGTTCTTCGTCTATTTTCAGGATTTCGCTGATAAGGTCTTTAGCGTCGAAATTTTTTACGGCCAGTTTGCTGATAATTTCGTCAGGATTTTTGCGAATGGATTGAATTTGCAGCATGTTGCGAATGTTTTTACAAAATTACGGTTTTATGGGATGCGAAAGGGCCTGTGTTGGACAAAAAAAAACTCCCGCTGCGGGGGCAGGGGAGTTGTAAGTTTTCGTTAACCGTATTAGTTCTTGGCGGCTGTTTCGTCGAAAGGAACAACGGAAACGTATGATTTGTCATTCCGGCGTTTTTTGAATTCCACCAGACCGTCGGAGGTGGCAAAAAGAGTATGGTCTTTTCCCATTTCAACGTTGAGGCCAGGGAAATGAACCGTTCCGCGCTGACGAATAATAATATTGCCGGCTTTGGCGAGCTGTCCGCCATAAATTTTTACGCCGAGGCGTTTGCTATGGGATTCGCGACCGTTACTGGAACTACCGGCACCTTTCTTGTGAGCCATATGATGATAATTTTACTGTTTTACAATAATTTGATGGTACTATTCTGCAACTTTTTCCTCAGCCTTTTTGCTGCTTTTAGCTGTGATCTTTTCAATCTGAATCTGACTGAAATTCTGGCGGTGACCGTTGGCGACCTGATATCCTTTACGGCGTTTTTTCTTAAATACGATTACTTTATCGCCACGGACGTGATCCAGGATGGTGGCGTTGACCTTCGCGCCTTCCAGGTTCGGGGTTCCCACTGATACTTTTCCGTCGTTGTCAATCAACAGTACGTTATCGAAAACAACCTTGTTTCCGGCTTCGCCTTCTAAACGATGAACAAAAATTTTCTGGTCTTTTTCAACCCGGAATTGCTGGCCTTTGATCTCTACTATTGCGTACATGGATAATAATTTAAAGATTAAATCCCCTGAAAAAGGGAGTGCAAAGATAGAAATAATTCCGGAAAAAAAATACTTTCCAACATTTTTTTGTTGATTTTTATGCTTAGGCGCTGTGTTGCTTGGTGAAGCGCGCCAGTTTATGTGCTGTCCGGATTCTTGCCTTCTGCAGTGGCGCCCCGCGTTTCGACCAGAAGGTGGAGGCAATTCCCGGCGGGGTTCGTTTGTAAAAAAACAGGGCTATCGTTGCCGACAGCCCTGTTTTTCTGGTGGTGCGGATTACATCATGCCGCCCATGCCACCCATGCCTGGATTCATCATCGGGGGGGCGGGGTTTTCTTCTTTGATATCATTGATAACACACTCTGTGGTCAGGATCATACCCGCGATAGAAGCGGCATTTTCCAGGGCCACGCGGGTTACCTTGGTGGGGTCAATAACACCTGATTTGTAAAGGTTTTCGTACTTTTCCGTGCGGGCATTAAAACCGAAATCGTCGGCGCCTTCTTTTACTTTTTGCACAATCACCGATCCTTCCAGGCCAGCGTTGGCAACGATCTGACGCAGGGGCTCTTCGAGCGAGCGCAACACGATATTGATACCAATGTTTTCATCTTCGTTGGCGCCTTTAAGTTTCTTGAGGGCGTCAATGGTGCGCAGATAGGCGATTCCGCCTCCTGGAACAATTCCCTCTTCAACGGCAGCACGGGTTGCATGCAGTGCATCGTCAAAGCGGTCTTTCTTTTCCTTCATTTCCACTTCGCTGGCGGCACCAACGTAGATCACAGCCACACCACCTGATAACTTAGCCAGGCGTTCCTGCAGTTTTTCACGATCGTAATCGGAGGTGGTGTTTTCAATCTGAGTCTTAATCTGTGCAACACGGGCTTTAATCTGGTTTTTATCGCCCTTACCGTTTACGATGGTTGTATTGTCTTTGTCAACAATCACCTTCTCGGCTTGTCCCAAATAGGTAATTTCAGCGTCTTCCAGTTTATAGCCGGTTTCTTCCGAAATCAGGGTGCCGCCGGTCAGAATGGCGATATCTTCCAGCATGGCCTTACGGCGATCTCCGAATCCGGGGGCTTTCACGCTGCAAATCTTCAACGAACCGCGGAGTTTATTTACCACTAAGGTTGCAAGCGCTTCGCCTTCAACATCTTCGGCAATAATAACCAGCGGACGACTTGTCTGCACCTGCTTTTCAAGGATAGGCAGCAAGTCTTTCATCGACGAGATTTTCTTGTCAAAGATCAATATGTGCGGATTTTCGAAAACCGTTTCCATTTTATCAGGATCGGTAATGAAATACGGGGAGATGTAACCGCGGTCAAACTGCATACCCTCCACTACTTTTACCGATGTTTCGGTGCCTTTCGCTTCTTCAATGGTGATTACCCCTTCTTTCTTAACCTTTTCCATGGCTTCGGCGATCATCTTGCCAATCGAACTGTCGTTGTTAGCCGAAATGGTAGCAACCTGTTCAATCTTTTCGAAAGAATCACCTACGGGTTTCGACATTTTCTTCAGCGAGGCAATTACGTTCTCAACAGCCTTGTCAATACCTCGCTTTAGGTCCATAGGGTTGGCGCCGGCGGTAACGTTTTTAAGACCGGTCGTGAGGATAGCCTGAGCCAGCACCGTGGCAGTGGTTGTGCCATCACCCGCCTGGTCAGCCGTCTTGCTCGCAACTTCCTTAACTAACTGTGCACCCATATTTTCAATGGGGTCTTTCAATTCAATTTCCTTGGCCACGGTAACACCGTCCTTGGTAATTTGGGGTGCGCCGTATTTTTTATCAATGATCACATTGCGGCCCTTCGGTCCCAGCGTAACTTTTACTGCGTCGGCTAATGCATCGGCTCCTTTTTTGATGCCGTCCCGAGCCTTGATGTCGTAACTGATTTCTTTTGCCATTGCTATTTCTATTTAAATGTTTACAGATTAATTTTTAAATCAGATCACCATGTATATGTCGTCTTCGCGCATGATCAGGTAGGTGGCACCATCAATGGTGACCTCGGTACCTGAATATTTGCCGTAAAGAACAGTGTCGCCAACTTTTACCGTCAGTGGTTCGTCTTTTTTTCCGGTGCCAACCGCAACGATTTTCCCTTTCTGGGGTTTTTCTTTTGCGGTATCGGGAATGATGATGCCGGCCGCTGTTTTTTCTTCTGCGGGAGCGGGCTCAACTAACACTCTGTCTTTTAGGGGTTTGCCATTTACTTTTGCCATGTTGATGGAGTTTTTATGTTCTACAATGATATTAAGTTTGATTTTTTCAGCGCAGGGGCTTGTCAGATTTTATGCCAATTGATCCGGGAGGATTGGAATGCGACAAAATTGCCGTTTTGGGCGATGGGCAAAAAAAAATGTCAGACGTCGTATGACAATCTGACATTGATTTTTTCCTGAACGAGGATCACTGCGCCGGTTGATTCGCGTTGTTGTCGGCAGCGGGCGGAGGAGCAATGTTCATTGGCGGGGTGTCTTTCACCTGATTCGAGATTTCAGAATTAATGGTGTTTTCTTCACCGGTGTTGCGGTTGATGGCAAAAACGGAAAAAAGGCTTAGCGCTAACAATATGATGGCCAGAGTCCAGGTGGTTTTTTCCAAAAAATCAGCTGTTTTCCGGACACCCATGAACTGGTTTGACGAAGAAAAGTTGGAGGCCAGTCCGCCACCTTTCGAGTTCTGCACCAATACGATTAGTATAAGCAGCACACAGATAACGAAAACAAGAATAGAGATAATAATGTAAGCGTTCATTTTGCAAGTATATTAATTACAGTAAGTTGTTTTCCCGTTTGATTTTTTCAATTAGGGCTGCAAAGTAAGCGCTTTTTTCCGGAATAATCAAACTTAAGCGTTGATAAATTTTCAGGGCCTTCGGAATATTGCCTTGTCGGAGGAAGATGGTGGCCAGCGTTTCGCTCACCAGGTCGTCGCGATCAACAGTAGAGGATTGAGCCATGTTGACGGCACTGAAAAATTCCTTTTTCGGCTTGGGCATGGACGGCGCCGTTTCGATGAATTTCTCGATGAGCTCCTGTTTTTTTTCAGCGGGCTGTCCCGCAACAAGGCTATTGGGCTCCGTTTCGTTTGAAAGACCTGCTTTCGGTCCGGAGAGTTCGTCCTTGTTTTCTTCTGTTTCGGCAGGAACCACGTGCTCCTGTTTCGTGGTTTCAAGGAGTGAGGCTTCTGTTCGTTCCCGGATCCCGAGGTAGGCCTGTGCAATTTCAAGTGCCCGCTGCCGGTGTTCTTCCTGCAATTGTTGCAGCTTTTCCGGAATGCCGCTAAAATCGGGCAGACTACGTGCCGCAAGGTCCCTGACTTTATCGATCAATGCGTCGAAGCCTGATTCGGTGCTGATTTTGGCAGGATCGTCTTCCAGGGTGGGCTTTGCCACTGAATTATGGGTCTGCAACGCGGGAACAGGTATGCCTGTCCGGCGATCGCTGCCTGCTGACGGACCATTCAGCAGATAGTATAGCACGCTGCGGTCGGCAACATGTGCAGCGGTAAACTTCAGTTTTTCATGGTAATGAATGCTGTCCTGCTCCGCCAGCGCTTTTATGTATAGCAAATGCGTGAAAGCAGCAAATGGGTATGTATGGGTAAGATTTTCCAGTGCGGCCAGGGAGGCGCCGGATAAAACAGCGGGCTTGTGCAGATAGTTCAGAAGGATGTCCCGGTTCATTGTATCGTATATCTTACCAATTAACCACCGCCTTGTTGAAGATATCGTCTACAAGCATCTCGTTAACCTGGCTTATTACTTCATCCATTTCGGTGAGCGGTTTGGTGCTGGGGTAATCTACATACCGTGAAAAGCTTGTTTCGAAATCCTGCTTTTCGTCCAGCTTATTCACGAAGCGAATAGTGAGGGCGATGGTAAGCCGGTTTTGTGAAGCGGTTTCATTCGCCTGAATCGCGATGGGAGAGGTGACATAATTCGTGATCTCCCCGCTGATGTCGAGGTCTCCACCGTTGTTTACCAAGGTAAGCCTCGTTTGCCCGGTGAATTTGTCTTTGATGGCGTCAGTCAGCTGTTGACTGAGTGTCGGAATCACCAGCGTGGCGTTGTTTTTAATGAAATGGACCGCAATAGTTTTTACTTCAGGGTTGATGCTGCCCCCGGTAAAACTCACACCAATCCTGCATCCTGTAAGGGAAACCAGAATGATAAGGAGAATCGTATGTATAGATAATGATCTTTTCATCTGCCAGCGGGATGACAAAGGTAGGGAAAAAATGGTTTTCAGAGCGCACGATCAGAGTTGTTTCGCGCTGATCAGGGGATAATGATTTTTCTGATAAAAGATCAGGTTGGCCCCGAAATGCAAGTTCACGTTCCGTATGGCATACGGCATTATTCCGCTTAGGACATTGTCGGTGGTCAGGAAAAACTGGAAGGGACCTACCTTCAGGGCCGCTCCAAATCCTACGTTCAACCAACTCCTGTTGTTGTATGAATAATTGATGGCAATACTGAGCGCTTTTCCGAATTTCCGGTAATAGCCCAGGGTGAAGGCGGGATGTACTGATCCTTTGAAGATTTCCAGTCGTGCCAGCAGGCTGATTTTATCTTTTGCTGAGGGAGTGTAGAAGGCGCTCACAAAAATGACCGGATTCAAGGGTTGCCAGAATTTCTCGTAGGTCGTGTCGAGCTGATAAATACTTACAACCGAGTCCAGGAGTTGTTGAAAAACCTCTTCATTAGACGTGGAATCATCTTTATGAAGCCAGCTGTTCAGATCCAACCCTTCAAAGACAAAGGTGGTGTCGGGACTTCGGTAATTGCGTGCACCGCCTGTCCACCGGATGGCTCCCAGATCGATGACACTGGCGCCGAAACTGAAGCGGTCGTTCAGCCGATAGCTTACCCCAAAGTCAAGCGCAGCGCCCATGTTCTTGGTGTTGAGCAAATAATTATTTACACTGAAGTCAAGATCTCCGGTAGTGTCTTCGATGAAGCGAATGAGGTCGTCGCTGGCCGCAACGTTGATGTCCATGCCTGAGTTGGCTGTAAAATCATAATAATCCTCGTGGATGGCCAGCGTGGCTTTGGTGCGCTCAGTCCAGAAGGTTCCCTCACCAAACAAAAGTTTAGCCCGCCCCCCGATGGTCCATTTGTCGTCGATCATATTGGAATACCCCAGGGCCAGTTCACGGTAATGCGTAAAATCCAGCCCCAAGCCATCAAACGAAGCTTCCTTGCCGATAAACTGGCTGTTGCCATACCAGGCCATGGAGATAAGGTCTTTGGGATACCCGATGCGCAGGCTGGTTTTCTCATAAAGACCTACGCTGATGTAATGTGTACGTTTTATCTTCATGCCAAAGGAGAACAATTCCATCTGGATCTTGTTCGTCAGGTAGTTTTTCTTCGTCATCTTATCGATAACGTTCCCCAAATCAAGCTCCGACCAGGAGGAATCAGCCTTGTGAAATTTAACGGCATGATTGTATGCAAACCCGCTGTTGCCAACACCGAAATACAGTGATGAAAGCACCGGTATCCCGATCGGCAGGATGCCGATGTGCAACTTGCAATCCGGCACGAGCGCGGGATTGTTGTAATTGCTCTGGGGGATGCTTTGCATCGGGTAAATGGTCAGGTCGTTCTGGGCGATGGCGCGGTTTATCATGAAAAACGCGACCAGCGCGACGAAGCTAAAGCGAAAAAGGACAGACTTTTTCATAGGTCGTGTTTAATCAGTCATTAAATAATGAGGAAGGATCATCAAAGCTAAACTGTGCCCGTGCACCCAGCCGCACATCCAGGTAATAATCGGAATATATTTTCACGATCTGCGTACCGTTGCTGACGGTGGCAAGCCGGGCCAGGACAACCACCTGGGTGGTTCCTGCCAGATTACTGAGGCGAGGCTGATCAATACGCGCTTCCACCATGGCGTGTACCGTGGAGCTTACCCGGTAGTCGGGTCCGGCACCCACGGGCGCTGCGTTAATAACCTGCTGGGCGGGTATCAGTAGCGAATCAAGCAGCAAATTATTTTCGTCGAGAAAATAAACCTGCATCGTTCCGTCGACCGGGAAGCCATTTTCGGTATTCACCCGGAACGACATCCATTCCACCTGGCTCATATCGGCATCTTCAC
>CAZPDS010000023.1:0-36249 GCA_964585485.1 uncultured Bacteroidales bacterium | reverse complement strand
GTGGTGATGTGGACGCTACTACCGCTGCCACCATTTCTTCCCGGGCCTATTGCGATGCCATACAACGCGCCATCGATTGTATGGCGGGTGCGAACGGAGAAGCCGCCGCGCTTACCTCATCGAATCCTTCAGGCAAGGTTCTGAAACTTGAAACACCGGCCTTGCTGAAAAAAGTGCTGCCGGCTTTCGACAATGATCCTATGACGGAAGTGGTGACGGTAGACGGATTGGAAATGTTTGTGGCCCGCTCAGGTGGAAAACTTTGTGGTATTGCCGTTAAGTCCTACGCGGAAGGCTATCATGAAACCGAGCCCGTTTGGCTGCTTACGGGCTTCCTGCCCGACGGCACCATTAAGAACCTTTGCTGTTTGCAGCATAAAGAGTCGAAAGGCAAAGGCGAATCGGTGCTCGAGGATGAATTTCTTCGGAACCTCTGCGGTAAGAACCCCGCAACCTATAAACTCAACCCCAAATCCGAAGGCGGTGACGTAGAGGCCATAAGCGGCTGTACCGTTACTACAACGGCGCTTTGTGAAGCGCTGCAGGCGGCCTATAATGCGTTTAAGAAAGGAGGCGTGAAATGAGCAAATTCAAGTTTTTTACCAATGGTTTATTAAAAGAGAATCCAAGCTTTGTCCTGGTTCTTGGAATGTGTCCCGCGCTGGCTGTTACCACTTCGGCTGTTAATGGACTAGGCATGGGGGCGGCCACGACTTTCGTTCTCCTGTTCTCGAATATGATTATCGCTGCCCTTAAAAATGTGATCCCCGATAAGGTGCGTATTCCGGCTTTCATCGTGGTTATTGCAACTTTTGTAACCATCGTGGATATGGTGATGCAGGCCTACCTGCCGGATTTGTATATAGCCCTCGGTGTTTTTATTCCTCTGATTGTAGTGAATTGCATTATTCTTGGCCGTGCGGAAGCTTTTGCGCAGAAAAACAATGTTCTTCCTGCCATCCTCGATGGTTTGGGCGTAGGACTTGGTTTTACCCTGTCTATTACACTGATTGGTAGCGTTCGGGAAATCCTGGGTTCAGGATCTATTTTTGGCATTAAACTTCTGGCCGAAAACGCGAAAACAATGTTGATTTTTATTATGCCTCCGGGGGCCTTTATTACGTTTGGCTATCTGATGGCAATTTTCAACAAGGCCAAGGCTAAATATAATTTCTGAACCTAAAAACGAGAAACCATGGACCTAATTAATATTGTCATTTTTGCTTTGCTGGTCAACAATGTTGTGTTGGCCCAGTTCCTTGGGATTTGCCCGTTTTTGGGCGTTTCCCAAAAAACATCTACCGCTATTGGTATGGGGGGCGCTGTCATTTTTGTGATGACGCTGGCGAACCTGGTAACCTACCTGATTCAGTTCTTTATTTTGGAACCGCTGGGCGTGGGCTTTATGCAAACCATCACCTTCATCCTCGTTATTGCCAGCTTGGTCCAAATCGTGGAAATTGTTCTGAAAAAGGTTACCCCCAGTCTTTACCAGGCGTTGGGCATCTTCCTGCCGCTGATTACGACCAACTGCGCGGTCCTCGGTATTGCTATCCTGGCCGTTCAGAAGGACTACAGTCTTATCTACAGCGTGGTTTATGCAGCTTCCACCGCCGTCGGGTTTACCCTGGCATTGGTGCTTATGGCCGGCCTTCGTGAACAACTGGAACTTACTCAATACCCCAAAGGGATGAAGGGCTTTCCCATCACTCTTGTTACGGCAGGTCTGCTTTCCCTGGCCTTTATGGGTTTTGCCGGATTGGTCAAACTCTGATCTGTATTGAGATTTTTGAGGAGGCTGCTTAACCAACAGCCTCTTTTTTTTATCCGATTTGCGATACGCGCCTCAGACCGTCCGCGTGAAGTATGTGGATGTCTTTCCGATCGATCGATATAAGTCCTTCCACCGTAAATTCTTTGAGGGTTCGGATCGCGTTTTCCATCGAAATATTGGCCATGTCAGCGAGATCCTGTCGCGACAGATGGCGGAAAACTGGCTCCTGATGATCCAGTTTCGTAAGGTAAAGCAGAACATCCGCCACCTTGCCCCGCGATTGCTTGAGCGTGATGCTGTGAAGCCTGTGAAAACGCGCAGCACTTTGAATGTTGGAGTATTTGAGAAGATCGCAAGAGAATTTTCCATTGGCTTCCAGCAAGTCGTGGAAGATGTCGGACTGCAGCTTGCAGATTACAACATCTGTAAGGGCGATGGCCGTAAAAAAATTCGTGGAGTTTCCAAAGATGTTGCCTAGTAGAAGATGCTTCGGCGTAAGCAGTTCCAGTAAAAAGTTCTTCTGCAGATCGGTCGCTGCATTGATTTTTACCAAACCTTTGGAGATAAGATAAACGTGCGGATTTATGGTATCCTTCTTTACAATAACATCACCCTTGTGAAACGTGACGACTGATTTGGACTGATTCAGCTTCGCGAATTCAGTTTCGGTGAGCCGCAGGAAAAAAATACACTTATTCTCGCAATTCAGGCAATCGCAGGGGAGGGGTAGATTGTTCTTCATACATTCGTTCTTGGGGCGAATTTAACCTAATCCTTGATAAAAGTCAATAAAAAGTTGATCTTTAGAAGGGGTGGCACTGCATTGAGGCTTCTGTTTTTGCGTTTACATGGGTTTCAATGCTGATGAAAAAGCGTAACTTTGCCGAAATCCTGATTTCTTATGAATTCCATGAAGCATTCCTTTTTTACCTTGCTGTTGCTCTTTGCTATAGTCTGTTTTTTTAGCCCGACCAAGGCTCAGACGACGGGGACTTTGACCTTGTCAATTACTACAACTGAACCGGCCGGAAACTATAACGGCGTTCATGTGATTGCCATTTGGATAGAAGACACCAACGGCAATTTCATCAAAACAAAAATTCGTTATGCCGATACACGCATTCAGTACCTCAATAAGTGGGTGTCGGCCTCCCTCTATAATGTGACGGACGCGCTTACCGGACCCACCCGCTCCGGACACGGTACAATCAATGTTTCATGGAACGCCACTGACGTAGCTGGAATAACGGTTCCAGATAATCACTACCGGGTGTATGTTCAAATGAGCGATCAGAACGCGGCCGGGGCCTCTACATTCCTGGAGTTCGCCAAAGACACCAACGCGCAAAGCCTGAGCCTCCCCGACACTCTGAATTTTACTAACATGACACTATCGTGGACACCTGTACCGGCCGGCATTTCCGCGCTTTCGGCCTCGGCGCTTCGTTTTCAGTGTTCCCCCAATCCCCTCTGCGGACCGGCCCTTATTCAATACCACCTTCCGGAAGCTGCTGATATCACTATTACCCTTCACGATGTAAACGGAAAAATGCTGGCGCTGCTGGCCGACGGGAATCAGCCTGCGGGCCCAAACAGCCTGCACTGGAACCAGGAACAATCCGGCCTCCCCTCGGGTGTGTATTACCTGAAATTGAATACCGGTACTCGTATGGCTGTGGAACGGGTCGTGATTATTCGCTGAGGAAAATGTGGACTGCCCTTTTTCCACCTTCCTTATTTTTGTGCTGATGTTTTTCTGATTTTTTATATCTTTGTGCCGTCGTTGGGTGGTTAGCTCAGTTGGTTTAGAGCATTACCTTGACAGGGTAGGGGTCGATGGTTCGAATCCATTACCACCCACAATAAAGCCTCGCTCGAGGCTTTTTTTATGCCCTGTTGCTACCTCAGGATAAGCCGGATTGTTGCGGATCTCAAGCTATTCGTTAGTTCTATTATTTGATTCGCTTACTACATGCGGTCGCCAGGAACCAATTTTACTTAATAAATTCAATAAACCTAATTAGCCCGCATTAGGGTTCCTCAGGTTTTAGGATTGATCCCATTTTTTGGTCTGAAAAATAGTATCTTTGTGATGTAACCTAAACCCCCAGATTGTGAAAAACCTACCCTGCTTGTTGCTGATAGCTATTATTATTTCAGGCTGTAAAAAGAATCAGGATCCACCGCCGCCACCCGATTACGGCAGTGTACAGATCAAAATGCATTATTCCGGTGCAAACAGTGGTAAAAGTCGCCATAAAACAAAGTCGGATACGTTGTATACGCAATTTGGTGATTACATCACCAGCCTCACGCCTTCCGTTTTCAGAGCAAAATTTCACACCATACGGTTTCTGGATAATTATGAGGGCATTAACCAGATCGAGCTGATCAATAACAACGCAACCCTTATGGATCCTACGCGTTACGCTGACTTCACCAACAACAACACAATTACTATGAATCCGGAATTCTCCGGTGATCTGCAATGTACGTATGACATGACCTCCTGCTATTTTAAGAACACTACCTTGCTAAAATACTTCTTATTCCGGCTCTGGTATTTTTATCAGGAAGTGCAGATCCCCGCGCCTTATGCTGCTTTGCAAACGCCTCCGGGGGTCTACCAGTTTGGCGGTTTAACGAATGTGGGAGACCCGGAAGCCCAAAATTATGGGTCATTGGTTGGCAATTACCTGACAGCCCAATCAAGCCAGTTTTTAAGTTTGTTATATCCAACTACCCCCATCGCCGATGTATATGTATTTGGCAATACCGACTCTACCTTTCAGTATTACGTTGCGCCCGGGGACACGATACCCAATGCCAACAATTTGATGGGCGATCAAAACGCCTACGTGATTCGCAGCAATTATTACAATCCATTTACCTTTACCCCGCCCGCTGAAGGCGAAACAAAAAGTTATACAGCCATTGTGAGCTTTGATTACAGCAACCTGATCCAGGTGTATGCCGGATTGGACAACATCCCCTATACAAACGACGACGTATTTGTTTACGCACCGAATTATTGGGAGCGCTTATCCGTTAACGTATTGAGTGAATGATTTTTGTTTTGAAGTTCGAAAGGTGTGACGGCTTGTGTGTTGTGAATTCAAAATAGCGGCTGTAGTATCGGATACGTTCTGATCATCAACAAAAAAGCCTGCAAGGATGCAGGCTTTTTTGTTGAAGAATTCAGTGAGGCGTATGCGCTTGTTTCTCAGTAAACGAACTAATTTGACTTCATAAACCTAATTAGCCGGGATGGTGAGTCCTCACGTTTTCGGATTGATTCTCGGTAACAACAAGGCTGTTTTATTATTTGGTTTCCGGCAGCCAGATCCCTTTCAAAATGTTTTGACCGGTGAAAAATTTCCGGGCGGTCTCTTCAAGTTGCGCTGGTGTCAGGGCATTCAGGCGCTGTTCAACCGTTAGTATGCGCTCTGGATCATTTCCGTAAAGTCTTGCATTTTGAAGATTGTTTAGCCAATAGCGGTTGGTTTTAATGTCAACACGATATTTCTCTAAAGCCGGCTCACGCACGCGCTGCCAGTCTTTGTCGGTGATATTCCCGGCCTTTTTCGATTCTTCAATCAGGCCCATGAAAGCTTCGTCCACTTTTTGAATGTTGTCGGGACTGCAGGGGAAATAGCTCTGGACCAGGAATTCTTCCTGCGGAAATTTATCTATTGAACCATAACATCCGCCGCCGTAAATGGCGCCCATTTTTTCACGGATGGTGTCCACAATGCGGTTGTTGATTACGCCGTTGAGCTGCGTAAGCCGGAAGTTTTCTTCAGCGTCGTAGCGAATGGGACCAGTGAAATAATGGACCAGCATGGCCTTGGGTTCACTTCCTTTATGAAGGGTGAAGTTGGACTGGCCGGGCTTCGTATTCAGGCCAATGCTCTTGCAGCCTGCTGGTACCGGGCCGGCCGGAATGCCACCGATGTATTTCTCGATGAGGGGCCGGATCGTTTCTTCGTTGAAACTTCCCACGAAAGTGAAGTACATGCCGTTGGGATTGCAAATACGCTCTCTATAAAAAGCTATCGCATGGTCGGGGTTGATCTTGTCGAAATCATCTGCTGATTCAATCAGATGAGCCCTTTTGTTACCCTGGTAAAGCGTATTATACAACGTATCGGAAAATAGGTATTCCGGGTTTTGTTTCAGGAACGCAACCTGTTGTTTGCTGCGCGTGATGAAGGAACCAAACGCTTCCATGTCGTTGCGCGGCTCGGTACTAACCAGGTACAACAACTGAAACATCGTTTCCAGATCCTTTACGCTGCAATTTCCCGAAATATTTTCGCTGTAGTTGTCAACCATTGGGGCAACCTCCACGACCTTCCCGGCCAGGAATTTTTCCAGATCGGTTTTCGAAAATGCGCCGTAGCCCATCTCTTCCACCACATTGTTGCTGAACTGGGCACTTTGGTAATCGCTGCCGTTGTATGTACTGTAACCTCCGTTTCTCGATCCTTTAAAGAGAATTTCATCGTTTTTAAAGTCGGTGGTTTTAAGGCAAACTATGGCTCCATTGCTCAGGGTGTAGGTGGTGGTGCCCAGTTTGTCGTTTTTCTCAGTTTTAGTAATCTTCCCGGATGTCGGTTCGGCTTTCAGCAGGGTAGAGGCAATGACCTTTTCCTGGTAAGCCACCACGTCGGCCGCAAGGGCTTCATCAATCCATGCTTTAAGGTTTTCGTTGTTAGGCAGTCCTTCGGCGGTTTTGGTGGTAACAAAACTGAAGTACTTTTCATCAATGTCTATCTTTTCCAACGATGCATTCAGGTCTTTCAGGCTCACGTTGGGCAGGTGTTTATTAATGAAGTTATATTCCCATTCAATGCCTGGAATCGCTTCCTGGTTAAGGTAGTTGTTGACCAGTTCCCATACTAGTCGCCCGGATTCCGTTTTGTCGCGTTCGTTGTACTGTTTTTCAAACTGGCTGGTCATGTTGGCAATGGCACGTTTTAATTCCGTTTCCGTGAAGCCATATCGTTTGGCGCGCAAACATTCCGTAACAAGAGCCTGCACCGCTGCACGGATACCTTCGGGTGCGCAAGCGGCTACCACGGTGGTGTTTTCGTATCCACGGGCCCATCCGCCCAGGTAGGCATATGCATACATAAAGGGCGGATTGCCGGAATTGCGCAGCTCATCAAGACGGTTCGACAACAGGGTGAAAGTGAGCTGGTCGATGAGTTTATTAAGATAATCCTGTTCCGTGACATTGGGCTTGGCCGGATGAGAATCGCCAATCAGGTTGATTACGGTCATGTCAGCCTCGGCATCCGTGACGATCATGGCGCGGTTTTCCGTGAACGGCTTTACTTCAAAGAGCGGCTGGCGCACAGGTGCGTTGGCCGGGTTCTGGTGATCGCCAAATTTTTCGCGGATCAGGGCCTCGGCCTTATCAACGGGCATATCGCCCACAACGATTACTGCCTGCAGGTTCGGACGGTACCAGTTGGTATAGAAGCGACGGAGCACACTATAGTCAAAGTTTTCGATAATGGAGTCTTTTCCAATGGGCAAACGCACGGCGTATTTGGATCCGTTGAGCATCAGCGGCAGCCAGATTTTCATCATCCGGTCGTCGGCACCGCGACCCAGGCGGCTTTCGGCGAGAATAACCCCACGCTCTTTGTCAATTTCTTCGTCGGTAAGCAGCGAACCCTGCGCCCAGTCAGCCAATACGGTAAAGGCCTTATCAACCTTCTCTGGATCTCCGGTGGGAACGGGGAGTATGTACACGGTTTCATCGAATCCCGTGTAAGCGTTCAGATCATTCCCGAAGGAGACACCAATACTTTGCAGGTAATGAACAAGCTCGTTGCCCGGGAAGTGCTCGAGGCCATTGAAGTTCATATGCTCCATAAAGTGAGCAAGCCCTTGCTGGTCGGCGTCTTCAAGGATACTTCCGGCGTTTACGGCCAGGCGGAGTTCTACCTTGTTCTCAGGTTTGCTGTTATGCTTAATGTAGTACTTCATCCCGTTGGAAAGTGTCCCTATCCGCAGGTCAGGGGATACAGGTATCTTACCGGAAAGGTTTTGCGCCGTGGCGCTAAAACCGCTTAGCAGTAAAATACTCAGAAAAAAAACCATTAATCTTTTCATGAGGTTGAATTTATTGATGCTAAATTTATTTAGTTCTGCAAATTAACAAAATTTCATTCATATTATTTCATTAGTAATGTTAATTTAGCCGATCAGCTAATTCTGTCCGATGAGAAAATTTCGATTCTTCCTGTTTTTACTGCTCGTATCTGTGCTGGCTGCGGCACAGGCACCGCTTCGTTCGGTGCGCATACAGGCACATGCCCTGTATAAAACGGATCACCGGATTTTCTACCGTGGCGTCGAAAACCCATTAACGGTGGAGGTTTCCGATATTGTGGCGGATAGTTTGGTGCTGGAAACCAGTCGGGGCCTGCTGACCGGAAGCCGTAATTCCTGGATGCTTACCTTCCCGGGCGACAGCAGTGAAGCGGAGGACGTGGTTTGGATTTATCTATCGAAGATGGATACTGCGGGAAAGCTGATGCGTAAGGATTCAGTCTCGTTTTCCCTGCGCTCTGTTTCCCCGCCCGAGGTCTTGCTGGCGGGCCGGTCAGGTGGGCTTATCAGTAAAGAAACCTTGCTCAGCAGCGATTCGCTGGTGGCGATCTTCAGAAATTGTCACCTCGCCAAACGAGGCGTGGTGCTTTCCTTTGTAATGGAATATTATAAAGGTTTTCTCTTTTACAAATTTGAACAGGAAAACGGAGCCCGCTTTACCGCCCGGCAACACAGCGCTGTTAAGTTTATGAGTGAAGGCAGCATCTTTGGGCTGCATAAAATCAGGGTGCTCTGTCCTGACGGTGTGATTCGAAACGCTCCCTCCCTGAGTGTAGAGGTTGGTTTCTGAAGATTAACGGACCGCCTGCTGGTGTATCTTGTTTAGCATGTTTTTCAGTCGCCGCGGTGCAATCACGCAAAGCCGGTCGCCCAGTGAAAGCAACTCCATGATAAAATCCTGACTTAGGTATATGTGCAGGGAAATGCGCAGCTCATCGCTTGTTTCGGCCAGAATCCGCTGCGATTCGTGCAGTGGGAAACTCTTGATGTACCGGCCCTGATGAGGTTCGATGGAAAGGATCACATCTTCCGGATTATGGCCGTCTTCGGCAAGCACACCAAAACAATGGCGAAAGGCTTCGTGAGGATCTTCCGCGGGCGGACGGAAGGTGGCGCTGCGCTCATTCAGTTCCGACATGCGGTCGAGCCCGAAGGTTTTTACGATGCCGTCTTTATGGTCGCGGGCTACCAAATACCAGCGATCGTTCGATTCACGCAGGGCATACGGATCGGTGGTGCGCACCTGTTTTACACCGTCCCAGAATTTTTCATAGGTAAAGCTTAGAATATGGTGGTGCTGGATGGCGTGCAGCAAACCATGAAAATGTCCGGTGCCCTGTGGTCGCCGTTTTTCAAAAACCACATGCGGGGACGCTTTGTCGCTCATATTGCACAGGTTGAGAATATCCAGGGCTTCCAGCATGCGCTGGTTTATGTCGCCGCTGTCGTCATCCTCAACAATACGGTACAGCTGCGCCGAAAAATCATAACGTATTTCTATATTAAAAATGGATGCAATCTCCTGCAAGTCGCGCTGAAAGGTCCTTTTCGACATCTGCGTGCTGTAGCTGAATATCGCGGCATCGCGTTCAAGGTAATCCGAAATTTCTTCAAAGCTTGCGCCGTGGTTGTTGCGCAATTTTTTAATGATGGCGATGTAGCGCAGAAAATGTTCGCGTTTGGTCATAGTATGGTGAACTAAAGTCCAAAGATACAGAATTTGTCCCGGTCCCTGAGCGCATGTCGAAGGGCCGGATCTCCAGCTGGCAGAATCCTCACTCGGAGCGTCATCCTGATCGAATTTTTTGAATTATTCTTGCCGAAGGTCGGCCTTCATAATTCTTGAAATCTTGAATCTTTCTTGATCTTGATCTTGATTCTTGATCTTGATTCTTGATCTTGATTCTTGATTCTTGATTCTTGATCTTGATTCTTGATTCTTGATCTTGATTCTTGATCTTGATCCTTGATCTTGATCCTTGATTCTTGATCTTGATCCTTGATTCTTGATCCTTGATTCTTGAGCCTTTTATCTTTTTTCTTTTTTCTTCTTTGCTCATTTGAAGAATAGTTTTATCTTTGCACCCTCAATTGACAAAAGGAGACAATGTAGCTCAGCTGGTAGAGCATCGCCCTTTTAAGGCGGGGGTCCTGGGTTCGAATCCCAGCATTGTCACAAGTTAGTAGAACAGGGGGTGCCGATGGCGCCCTTTTTTTTTCGCATCGGAAGGCCTGATCTCATCGCTCACGCCAACACATCTTGTATACATAACCAGCATGGCGGAAAAAATCGTAAGTTTGCACAAAAATTTCCACAAATGAAAAATAAGGTAGTAGTGATCACCGGAGCGTCCTCCGGAATCGGGCTTGCGTTGGTAAAGGAATGTGCGTCACGTGGAGCAAAGGTCGTTATGGCCGCGCGTAATATCGAAAAACTGAGTGAACTGAGCCGTGAGCTTACGGCCAGCGGAACGGAATGCCTGGCGGTGCAGACGGATGTCAGCCGGGAGGAGGATTGTAAAAAGCTGATGGAACAAGCGGTTCAAAAGTTTGGAACCATACACATTTTGATTAATAATGCCGGCATTTCCATGCGTGCCCTTTTTGCTGAACTTGACCTGGATGTCGTTCGCCGCGTGATGGATGTCAATTTCTGGGGAACGGTATATTGTTCCAAATATGCCTATCCCTATCTTCAGGAAAATAAAGGATCGCTGGTGGGGGTATCCTCCATTGCCGGTTTTAAGGGACTTCCCGGTCGCACCGGATACACATCTTCCAAAGCCGCGATGAATGGCTTCCTGGAAGTGTTGCGCATTGAAAACCTAAAAACCGGCCTGCACGTTCTTACGGCCTGTCCGGGATTTACGGCCTCCAATATCCGCAATTCCGCCCTCACCGCCGATGGCAGTCAGCAAGGCGAATCGCCCCGCGATGAAGATAAGATGATGTCCGCCGCTGAAGTGGCCCGCCGCATCGCCGACGCCATCCTTCGCCGCAAACGCCAGCTCATCCTTACGCCCATGGGCAAAGCAACGGTGTTGCTGAATAAATTTTTCCCCGCCATGATGGATAAAATGACATACAACCACATGGCAAAGGAAGAGAATGCACCGGTACGTTAATAAAATTCTGATAAAACCGACTCCAACCACTTAAATCCAAACCTATGTTATCCTACACAATTAATCCGGGCCAGGGCATGGACGTTTTGCTCTTCGGTACCACGGGCACTGAGATACTGGACATCCTTGGTCAGCCCGACGAAATTGAGAAGGACGAAGACGAAGACTTCCCTTCCGAAATGTGGATCTACGCTGAAAAAGAATTGACCCTGTTCATGGAAGGCAGTGAGAATAAACTGCTGATCTGCATCGAAACCAGCCATCCCGATACGGAACTCTTCGGAAAGAAGATCTTTGGACTGGAGGAAGCCGCCTTAAAGGAACTAATGGACAAGAATGACTGTGGCGAAGTGGATGCGGAAGATGAGGCCTGGGGCGAACGCCGTGTCTCGTTCGACGATGTTATGATGGATTTCTATTTCGAAAACGGGAAATTGAATACCGTCAACCTGAGCGTGGTGGATGACGAGGAGGATTAGGCCCGGCGGATTCGCTGTTTTGATCGAAATGACGTACCTTTGCCCTTTCCGTAAATCTGTATCTGCACACTTATGTTTACACTGCTAAAAAAAGAGATCAACTCCTTTCTGAGTTCACTGATCGGTTACATTGTGATTGGTGTTTTTTTGCTGGTCAACGGACTTTTTCTGTGGGTGCTGCCGGCCGAGTTTAACATCCTCGATTTCGGCTACGCCGGCATCGATGGCCTGTTTATGTTGGCCCCCTTCGTATTTCTCTTCCTGATACCGGCCATCACCATGAAATCCTTTGCGGATGAAAACCGTTCCGGCACCATCGAACTGCTGCTAACCCGCCCCTTGACAGACCTGCAGATTGTGCTGTCGAAGTACTTCGCAAGCCTGATTCTGGTTGTGTTGGCTTTAATCCCAACATTCATCTACATGATTTCCGTGTATAAACTGGGCTCTCCGCCGGGAAATATGGACCTGGGCGCCACCTGGGGCTCTTATATTGGCCTGCTTTTTCTGGCCGCCGGTTTTGTCGCCATCGGACTCTTCTGCTCGTCCATCACCGACAATGCGATCGTTTCTTTCCTGCTGGCCGTCTTTCTGTGCTTCACCATTGACTATGGATTCTTCTTCATTCACTCTTTCGACTTGTTCGGGAGTTTCGATCTTTTCATTCTTCAACTGGGTATTGATGAACACTACATCTCTATGAGCCGCGGCGTGATCGACACCCGCGATGTGCTCTACTTCCTCAGCTTGATTACCCTGTTTGTTTTACTGACGAAAATTTCCCTCGAAAAACGTAAATGGTAGTATGAAAAAAAATAAGGAACGTCAGCAAGCCCCGAAAACCGTAAAGAAACGGCAGATCCGCCGGAACAACCTAATGATGCTGGGTATCAGCCTGGGCGTGATTGTGGTGCTGAATATTATTGGCTCTTTTCTCTTTACCCGCCTTGATCTCACGGCCGAAAAACGTTATTCGCTTTCCCCCGCCACACGCGAATTTCTTCAAAAAGTGGACGACGTGGTGTATTTCCAGGTTTACCTGGATGGCGAATTTCCGGCCAATTACAAGCGACTTCGCAATGCAACCCGCGAAATGCTGGATGAATTCCGGGCGTATAACGATAATATCCAGTATAAGTTTATCGATCCTTCGGAAGGTCAGGACGATAAAAAGATCAAAAAACTTTACCAGCAACTGATGGAAAAAGGCTTGATGCCGATGACCATCAGCAAGAAATCGGCCCAGGGAATCGCCCAACAGGTGGTCTTCCCGGGTGCGATGGTGGCCTACAAAGGCCGCGAACTGCCCCTCCAGCTCGTAATGACACAGCAGGGAGAAGGGGATGAGCAAACGCTTAACAACGCCATTCAAAACCTGGAATACAACATCGCCAACGTGATCCGAAAGCTTTCGGTGGTAAGCAAACAACGGGTCGCGATCCTCCAGGGTCACTCCGAACTGAACACCATGGACCTGGCCGATGCTATTAAGTCGCTGCAGGAATATTATGATGTGGATACCGTGAGCATCGGTGGAAAACTCAACCGCTTGTTCATCCGTGATTCCGGCAGTATGAAACTGATGAACCGCTACGCCGCAATCATTATCGCTAAGCCCGATTCCGCTTTTCCTGAAAAGGATAAGTACATGATCGACCAATACATTATGCGCGGAGGGCGCGTCCTGTGGTTTGTGGATCCTGTGTTCGCCAGTATGGATAGCCTGCAGGCCAATAATTCAACGATTGGTTTTGGCCGCGGCCTGAACATCGATGATATGCTTTTTGGCTATGGCGTAAGACTCAATACCAACCTGGTTCTGGACAACAGTTGCGCCGGTATTCCGGTGGCTACCGGCGGAATTGGTAAGGCCAGCTACAAGCTGATGCCCTGGTTCTATTTCCCCATCCTTACACCCATGGCGGATCATCCTATTGTGAAAGGTCTCAACGGTCTTCGTACTGAGTTTATCAGTACCCTTGATACCATCGGTAAACCCGGCATCCAAAAAACCATTCTGCTGACTACTTCCCAGTATTCACGGACCATGGTGACGCCTTGCCGGATTACCCTCGATATTATGACCCAAAATCCGGATGAACGCTATTTCTCTAAATCCTTTCTGCCGGTCGCCGTGCTGTTGCGAGGTCCCTTCAAATCGAATTATGCCGGACGTATGACCGAAGAAATCATGACCGATAAAAAGAGTTTTGATTTTAGGGAATCGGCACCGGAAAATACAGAAATGATTGTCGTTGCCGATGGCGATTTAGTGAAGAATCAGATCGATTATCAAAGCGGATCCGTCCTCCCCCTTGGTTACGATAAATACACCAACCAGGTTTTTGGAAATAAGGATTTTTTGATGAATTGCGTAGATTATCTGTGCGATGCGTCTGGCCTCATTTCGGTGCGCTCACGTGAATTAAAGATCCGGGCCCTCGATAAAAATTTGATTTCGCGTAATAAAACAGCCATCCAATTGCTGAATACGGCCGTTCCTGTGCTGATTATGCTCCTGTTCGGGCTGGTCTGGATTTTCCTTCGAAAAAAGTATTTCACCAAATAGATCAAGATTGTTCGTATGAAAAAACCTAAAATTTACCTGATTATCCTTTCCGTGCTTGTGCTGGTTGCGGCCGTGCTGACCTTTGTCTATTCCTCCGGCAGCACACTCGACGAAGATACTGAGTTTGCTTTGGCCGATACGGCTTCCGTTTCAAAGATTTTCCTGGCCGACAAAAAGAATCACACCGTACTTCTGGAACGTAATCAAGACGGCTCCTGGATGCTCAATAAGCAACACAAAGCCTCGTCATACGCAACCGATATTTTCCTGAAAACAATCATGGATATCGAGGTTAAATCACCGGTTTCCAAAGAAGCACACAAGAATACCGTGAACCTGCTGGCCACCGTGGGGGTAAAAGTGGAGATTTACCAAAAGGACTACCGCATTAAACTTTTCGACAAAATTAAGTGGTTTGAATACGAAAAGCTGGCGAAGGTATATTACGTGGGAATGTCAACCCAGGATAACCTCGGTACCTATATGATCCTGGAAGGGTCGGAAACGCCCTATATTGTCCATATTCCAGGGTTTAATGGCTATCTTACCACGCGCTACAGCCCGCTGGAAAAAGATTGGCGCGACCATACCGTGTTTGCCTTAAAGTACCGCGATATCAAATCGGTAAGTCTTCAGTTTCCGGAAACGCCGGAGAAATCATTCCGCGCCGAGAAAACGGGTATGAAAGCTTTTATGCTGTATACCGGGCCCAGTCTGAAAGATCCTATGAATATCGCTATCCCACAATATGATACACTGAAGCTCATGGATCTTTTCGGCGGCTTTCACGATATTCGCTACGAGGCTATCGTGGATCCGGAACTTAAAACCTTCCGCGACAGCGTGATGCGCGCTCGGCCATTCCATATTATGAAAATTGAAACCAACGACGGACAGTTGACTCAATTGAAAACCTGGCATGTGGCAGGCCCCCCCGAAAAGGTAGATGAAAACGGGAACCCACAACCCTGGGACCTGGATCGTATGTACGCAACCTTAAATAATGAAGATTTGCTGCTGATTCAGTTCTATGTTTTCGATCCGCTGATCCGCCCGCTGCAGTTTTACCTTCCCGCCGCCCAGCGTATGGATGCCCCAAATAAATAATTATTTGATGTGATGGGACACAGACACTGAGCAAATTTTTTTACATTTGCAATCAACAGTAGCCTTTTTAGTTTATCATTCAGAAACCAATTAATTCTTCAATAGCTATGAAATTTATTGTATCCAGCACCGCCCTCCTCAAGAATCTTCAGGCCATTAGCGGCGTTCTGAACAGCAGCAATACCCTTCCGATTCTCGATAACTTCCTGTTCGAATTAAAAGAGAACATGCTTTATATTTCGGCTTCTGATCTGGAAACCACGATGACGGTAAGCATGGAACTTGCCAACGCCGGCGACTCGGGCAGTATCGCCATTCCCGCGAAGTTCTTACTGGATATTATGAAGACCTTCCCCGAACTGCCGCTTACCTTTAC
Organism: uncultured Bacteroidales bacterium; assembly: GCA_964585485.1. Lineage (GTDB taxonomy): Bacteria > Bacteroidota > Bacteroidia > Bacteroidales > CAIWKO01 > CALGYY01. Next base: position 20,693 of record CAZPDS010000023.1, on the reverse strand, counting down.
CATGAACCCGGATACCAGCGCCGTCGAAATCAGCGCCGGCGAAGGAAAGTATAAGCTCAATGGCTTTAATGCTGCCGAGTTTCCCCGTATTCCGGTGATTGAGAATGCCAATACGATCGAAATTAATAGCGTGGCGCTGGCCAATGCCATCAACAAAACCATCTTTGCCACCGGGAATGATGAACTCCGACCGGTTATGTCCGGCGTTTTCTGTCAACTTAATGAGAACGATATGATCTTTGTGGCGACCGACGCTCATAAGCTTGTACGTTATCGCCGCAACGACGTGAAACCCGGGGATGTGGCCGCTTTTATTTTACCGAAAAAGCCGCTGAATCAGTTGAAGAATACCCTGATCCTCCAGGATGTGAACGTGAAAATGGAATACAACGACGAAAACGCGTTCTTTAGCTTCGGTAATGTTAACCTGATTTGCCGCCTGATCGATGGCAAATACCCGAACTACGAGGCGGTTATCCCAAGCAACAACACCAAGAAGTTGATTATTAGCCGTTCCCTGCTCCTGAATGCGCTCAAACGTATCTCTATTTTTGCCAACCAGTCTACACGCCAGATTCGTTTTAGCGTAGCCGGACAGGAGTTGATTCTCTCAGCTGAAGATACGGACCTTTCTAACGAAGGTAAAGAACGCCTCGCCTGTCAGTACGATGGCGATGATATCGAAATCGGCTTCAATTCTAAGTTTCTGATCGAAATGCTCGTGAATCTCGAGTACGAGGAAGTGCTGATGGAAATGTCGGCACCCAACCGCGCCGCTCTCATTCTACCGGCCGAAGGTACTGGCTCGGAAGAGGATATTCTGATGCTGGTGATGCCCGTTATGCTGAATCAGTAATTTTCTACCATATTCTGCATCCTGTAATGGAACGGCAAAAAAAATCAGGTCACCCTTAGGATGGCCTGATTTTTTTTATGCCTTGATTGGCTATTGCCCCCTTGTTTGCAGGAAGTCAAGAATGTTCTTTTCAACCCTTTCGGCGACATTGGTGAGATCGCTGCGCACAAATCGCTGTCCGGTGATGTTTTCATATAATTCAATGTAACGCTCCGATACACTGTCCACAAATCCTTCGTTCATTTCGGGGACGTGCTGGCCATCTTTGCCCTGGAAGCCATTTTCCATCAACCATTCGCGCACAAATTCTTTGGAGAGCTGTTTTTGCGGCTGACCTTCCCTTTGACGCTCCTCATAGCCTTCACGATAAAAATACCGCGATGAGTCCGGTGTGTGGATTTCATCAATCAGATAGATTTTGCCGTCGCGCTGGCCAAATTCATATTTGGTATCCACCAGGATTAATCCCATTTTGGCGGCAATCTCGCTTCCCCGCTGAAAGAGAGCACGGGTGTATCGCTCCAATTGTTCGTAGTCGTCCGCACTTACCAATTGGTGTTTGATGATGTCTTCCTTCGATATGTCTTCATCATGGCCAATGGCTTCTTTGGTGGTGGGCGTAATGATAGGCTCCGGAAACCGGTCGTTCTCCTTTAGGCCCTCCGGCATGGAAACGCCACAGAGGCTGCGCTTCCCGGCTTTATATTCGCGCCAGGCGTGCCCCGATAAATAGCCGCGGATCACCATCTCAACCTTGAAGGGCTCGCACTTTATACCGGCCGTTACCATCGGATCCGGGACCGCAAGTTTCCAGTTGGGTACAATGTCCGCCGTTTCGTCCAGAAATTTGGCGGCTATTTGGTTCAATACCTGACCTTTGTAAGGTATTCCTTTCGGCAATACGACATCAAATGCTGAAATGCGGTCAGATACTACCATTATCAGCAAGTCATCTTTGATGTTGTAGACATCGCGGACTTTCCCAATGTAGACGTCTTTTTGGCCGGGTAAGTTCATGTTTGTTACAGCAAGTGCCTTTTTCATTGTTTTTTTTTCAGGTTTTGATGGAATATGCATCAGTAATGGTCTGCAAAATTAAGATTTCCGCGCCAACACCGAAAATTCCGATGGAATTTTTCTAAAGATTTTGATGGTCATACACCAGCTGGAATTTTAACTGATGCTCGCCATCCGCTATGAATGCACTCAGCCACATTTCGTCCCGCCGCAGCTTGTTAATACTCCATGCCTGTTCGTCCCGCAGCACAGGGTAGTTTCGAAACAGAGGTGCTAGCGCAGATTCATACCCCTGAACCGAGAGAAGCTGAAAACTGAGGGTGGTAAAACGCTCGTTGGGTCGTACAAGGCATTCGGCCACGGTACTGTCATTTTTGTCGTGAAGGGTAAGAAACATGGCCTTACTGCTGTTGATGTTCAAATCGAAGGTGAAACTGCGCAGCGTATCCAGGGCTGTCGGTAGTAACGCCAATCCGGCCTGATCAGCCTGATCGACCCTCCAAACCCCGCAAATCCTGTTTTCGGCTTTGATGAACGAAAGACAAGGGCCATCCTCGTAGCGTTTGTCGCAACCCGATAGGAGCAGAACGATGAAGAACAAACGGGAAAAATACTTCATTTTGCTCCGTTGTTGTAAGCGTTCAATATGCGCGAGACCAGCTTGTGGCGAACAATATCTGAATTGTCAAGGAAAATAATTTCGATACCCGGAATGTCTTTAAGGATTTCAACCGCATGGATTAGCCCTGATTGCTGGTGCTTGGGAAGGTCTACCTGGGTAACGTCGCCGGTAACGATAAAGCGTGCATCCTTGCCCATGCGCGTGAGGAACATTTTTAACTGACCGGGCGTCGCGTTCTGCGCTTCATCAAGGATTACAAAAGCGTGGTCGAGTGTGCGACCGCGCATAAAGGCCAGCGGGGCGATTTCAATAATGCGGTCGCTGATGTATTGCTCAAGTCGCTGCGAGGGTATCATGTCCCACAACGCATCGTACAAGGGCTGCATGTAAGGATCCAGTTTTTCTTTCAGGTCGCCCGGCAGAAAGCCCAGATTTTCACCCGCTTCTACGGCCGGACGGGTAAGAATGATGCGTTTCACCTCTTTGTTCTTCAGCGCTCGCACGGCCAGGGCAACGGCTGTGTAGGTTTTGCCGGTCCCGGCAGGCCCGATGGCGATGGTGAGGTCGTTTTGCAGACAGCTGTCGACCATCCGCTGCTGGTTGGCCGACCGCGCCTTGATCTGCATCCCGTTTCGCCCGAATACCAGAACATCTTCGGTGCCCGGCCGACCGGCGTACGCTTCGGCATCTGAACCTGAAAGCAGGCTCGTCAACTCCTCCGGCAACAATACACCCTTGCGGTTTGTGTGCTCCAGAAGTTTCGTGAAGATGCTTTCAAATTCGCTGATCTCCTCCGCATCCCCAATCACCTTGATCATCTCACCACGGGCAATAATTTTTAATTTAGGAAATGCATCCCGAAGCACTTCAATGTTTTGATCGTTGTTGCCGAAAAAGACAAGCGGATCCACCGATTCAATGTAAAATTCACGTTCTGCCATAGCTTCCAAAATTAGCAAAAAATCGCCTTGCATTCTTTTTTTGTATAATTTTGACTTTCGATAGCGATCAGCAATATGGCATTTATTACGATAACCAGCGACTGGGGTCTGAAAGACCATTACCTTGCTTCAGTTAAGGGCGCTATTTATAAGCGCCTGCCAGAGGCCGTGCTGGTGGATATTTCCCACCAGATTGCGCACTACAATATCATGGAGGCTGCTTTCGTAATCAAAAATGCATTTCGCAATTTTCCGGAAGGTACCGTGCATATCATTGGCGTGGATAGCGAAGCTTCCGTAAACCACCCCCATACGGTGGTGTTTGCCCACGGTCAGTACTTCATCGGGGCCGATACCGGCATTTTTTCGCTTATCTTCGAGGAAACTCCCGAATTGATCTATGAAATTACCACCTATCAGGAGTCCGATGTATTTACATTCCCGGCCCGCGATATCTTTGTTAAGGTCGCCTGTCACCTCGCCGGCGGCGGAAAACCCGGGGAAATTGGTGTGCAACGTGGATCGTTCAATATACTGAAAGTATTTAACCCGGTGATCGAACCCGATAGCATTCGGGGTGTGGTCATCTATATCGATGGTCACGAAAATGTGATCACGAATATTACCCGCGACGATTTTACGAGCGTCGGAAAAGGCCGGAAGTTCACCCTCTTCTTCCGGGGCGAAGAACTCGATCGCATCCAGACAGCCTATAGTGATGTGCCGCAAGGTGAAGTTCTCGCCCTGTTCGGCGCCACCAATTTTCTTGAAATCGCCATTCATAAGGGCAATGCAGCCGGTCTGCTTGGACTGGATATCAACGAGTCGGTCCGCATTGAATTTCAATCCAACTGACAGGCTGACAGATGGCAGGGTGCCTGCCATTTTGTAATGGATTAATAATGCGCTATTTACTGGTTTTCTCTTTTTTGGTATAGGCTTTGCTATGGTTATTTAGAAATAATCTAAATAACAACTTTATGCTTTCACAACTTTTGCTCAGTACCCTGGTGTCACTCTCAGTTTCGGGCAGTGAACCAGTAACAGATGAAAACATATCAAACATTAAAACGCATACAACTATGAATGAGATCATTAACATTCCTGCAAGGGATCAGAAATTTATTGAACTACCTTATGCGTACGACGCATTGGAACCCTACATCGACAAAATGACGATGGAGATCCATTATTCCCGCCATCATCGTGCTTACTATGATAATTTTATGAAAGCCGTAAGTGGCACTCCAATGGAGTCGATGACGCTAATGGAGATTTTTTCCACGATGGATCAGCATCCGGTGGGGGTGAGGAACAACGGCGGTGGATTTTACAACCATCATCTTTTCTGGGGCAATATGGCACAAGGGGGCAAGCCGCTGGAGGGTGATCTTCGCAAGGCGATTGCAGCCACGTGGGGAGATGAGGGTTCGTTCCGGGATGCTTTTTCGGCCGCCGCTGCGTCTCGTTTTGGGAGTGGATGGGCCTGGTTGAGTGTTGATAAAGACGGAAAGCTTTTTATTTCCTCCACCGCAAATCAGGATAATCCGCTGATGAGTACCGAGGCCCAAAGGGGAACCCCGATTTTAGCGCTGGATGTTTGGGAACATGCGTATTATCTGAAGTATCAGAATAAGCGCCCTGAGTATATAAAAAATTTCTGGGCGGTGGTCGATTGGAATGCTGTGTCGGAGCGTTATGCAAAAGCAATACGCAAATAGAGTCAAAAAAAAAGAGGCTGTCGGTACCGACAGCCTCTTTTTTTGTGCTTAATCATTTCATCCAAAGGATAGGATGGATTTTTTAATGATTTCGATGGCTTCGTGGAGCTGAGATTCATTCAGCACCAGCGGTGGCGCAAAGCGGATAATGTGACCGTGGGTCGGTTTGGCCAGCAGTCCATTTTCCTTCATTTTTAAGCAGACATCCCAGGCTTCCTTGCCGTTTTTAGGGCGGATGATAACGGCATTAAGCAAACCCTTTCCGCGAACCAGTTCGATCATGTCGGACTTAATGTTGCGAAGTTCTTCACGGAAAAGTTTACCCATACGCTCGGCGTTTTCGGCCAGTTTTTCGTCCTTTACCACTTCCAGGGCGGCAACAGCTACGCGCGCGGCAATGGGGTTGCCACCGAAAGTGGAACCGTGTTCGCCGGGTTTAATGCAGAGCATGATGTCGTCATCGGCCAGCACCGCCGAAACGGGCATAACGCCGCCTGAAAGGGCTTTGCCAAGGATGAGCACATCCGGACGTACACCTTCGTGATCGCAGGCCAGCAGTTTGCCGGTACGGGCGATACCTGTTTGCACTTCATCGGCAATAAAAAGTACGTTCTTCGCTTTGCAGAGGTCGTACGCTTTTTTGAGATAACCTTCATCCGGAACAAAAACCCCGGCTTCGCCCTGGATGGGCTCCACGAGGAATCCGGCTACGGTGGGATCCTGCAATGCCTTTTCGAGGGCTGCAAGGTTGTTGTAGGGAATTTTAATGAACCCCGGCGTGAACGGGCCGAAATCATTGTAAGCATCCGGATCGGTCGACATGGAGATGATCGTCACCGTACGCCCGTGAAAGTTGTTTTCACAGCAGATGATTTTCGCCTGGTTTGCAGGAATGCCTTTTTTCATATAACCCCATTTCCGGGTTAGTTTGATGGCCGTTTCGTCGGCCTCTGCGCCCGAATTCATGGGCAATACACGCTGATAACCGAAATATTCGGTGACGTATTTCTCGTAAGGGCCTAAGGCATCGTTAAAGAAAGCCCTGGAGGTGAGGGTAAGGGTTTTGGCCTGCTCAATCATTGCACCCACGATCTTCGGGTGGCAATGTCCCTGGTTAACAGCCGAATAGGCGGAAAGAAAATCGAAATACTTGTTCCCTTCGGGATCCCAGAGATAAACACCTTCACCTTTGCTTAATACGACCGGCAGCGGGTGATAGTTGTGCGCGCCGTACTTGTCCTCAAGTTCCATCGCTTGTTGCGACGTGGTCTTCACGGTACTTACCTGTTCCATAAAAAATTGTGTTGTTAATTATATAAAAACGAATTTTGGACAAAGATAAGGGTTTTGCACCAATAAAAAAACCCCGCAAATGCAGGGTTTTAAAAAGGGATGTGGGATCTACCTCAGGTCGATGACGTCAACGCCGGGATGATCCGCAGCTCGGAACGTAAAACGCGTGTCCGGGATGCTTTTATTGGGCGTGAATTTTAGTACCGTGTAAGTATAGGTAGAGGTGCCGTTTTTATCATATACAATGGAACGCGAAATTTGTTTGGCAACTTTGTCGATTTCAACGCGGATTTTGTAGTAGGAGCGACCCTTCAGCGGTGTCAGATCAATGATTTGAAGTGTTTTCCCATTACGGACTTCTTCTTTAATAAACTTCGGAGTGAAACTTTTGTCGTAACCCGTCAGCAGTTTCGATGGGTTCAGCGATTCTTCATTGGGATTCACACCATTAACCTGAACTTCGTTAACATCTTTAATGTACGTCCACTGAGTTTTTCCGTCGCTCATGATATTCTGCCCGGCGAAATTCATCCAGTATTTTTCACCTTTCATGCTTGCAATACCTTTTTTGACTTCTTTAATGTTGGACTTTTTGTTTTCCATGGTGTAGGAAAACTCGATTTCGATCGTACTGTATGATTTGGTTTTCAGCGCCACGGCATCGAGGATGGATTTGGCTTTGGCGTCGGTTTGAGTGAAGGCCGGCAAGGTAAATAAGAGTGCGGCAACGATGACAACGAATTTTTTCATTTGGGGGATTTTATAAAATATTATTTCGGTTTTCCAATAATTGTTCCAAAGATGCCATATCCTTGATGCGAACCTCGCGGGCTTTGCTGCCTTCGAAAGGACCCAGGATGCCTGCCGCTTCCAGTTGGTCGATAATGCGACCTGCCCGGTTGTAGCCTAATTTCAGCTTTCGCTGGATCAGGGAGGTAGAACCGTGCTGATTGGCGACCAGCAGGCGCGCCGCATCCGCAAATAAGGGATCGCGCTCGGCGGGGTCAATGCTGTTGTCGGTGTCGCCACCTTCTTCTTCCGGACAATCCGGCAGGAGGTAGGGGCTGGTGAAGCCGCGCTGCGAACCAATGAAATCAGTAATCGCTTCAACTTCCGGGGTGTCAAGAAATGCACACTGCAGTCGCTGTACATCGTTGCCGGTGGTGATCAGCATGTCGCCGCGACCGATGAGTTGGTCGGCGCCGGATGCATCCAGGATGGTACGGCTGTCGACCTTAGCCGAAACCCGGAAGGCGATACGTGCCGGGAAATTGGCTTTGATGGTTCCTGTAATTACATTGACCGAAGGTCGTTGCGTGGCGATAATAAGATGGATCCCAACCGCACGTGCCAGCTGCGCTAAGCGCGTAATGGTGAATTCAACTTCCTTGCCGGCGGTCATGTATAAGTCGGCGAATTCATCCACAATTAATACAATGTAGGGCATGAAATCATGGCCTTGTTCCGGATTCAGTTTCCGCTCTATAAACTTCGCATTGTATTCCTTAATATTTCTGACGGTAGCGGCTTTAAGTAGTTCGTAACGTTCATCCATTAGGATACACAAGGCATTCAGCGTACGTACTACTTTTTTGTTGTCGGTAAGAATAGCTTCATCCACATCCGGCAATTTCGCCAGGTAATGACGTTCAATTTTCGAGAAGAGCGTAAGTTCGACCTTTTTCGGGTCGACCATCACAAATTTTAGTTGCGAGGGATGCTTTTTATAAAGCAGTGAAGCAATAATAGCATTCAGCCCTACCGATTTACCCTGGCCGGTGGCCCCGGCAATCAGTAAGTGCGGCATTTTAGAGAGATCGGCGATAAAGGGTTTGTTGTTGATGGTTTTTCCCAGGGCGATGGGTAAATCAAAAGTGGATTCGGCGAAAGACTCTGAAGCCAGCACCGATCGCATGGAAACGATTTTTGGGTTTTGGTTCGGGACCTCGATGCCGATGGTGCCCTTGCCGGGCATGGGAGCGATAATACGAATGCCGAGGGCTGACAGACTCAGCGCAATGTCATCTTCCAGGTTTTTAATGCGGGAAATACGGATGCCGGGGGCCGGAACGATCTCGTAAAGCGTCACCGTGGGGCCGATTGTTGCATTAATTTTCTCTATTTCAATGGAGTAATTACGGAGGGTTTTGATGATGCGGTTTTTGTTGGCTTCCAATTCTTCGTTTTGCACCGTAACATTACCACTGTCGTACTCCTTAAGTAACTCGATGGGTGGAAATTGAAAATCGCGAAGCCCCAGCGTTGGGTCGAAGGGCGTATCAATTCCGTAGTGCTCTTGCCCGTCCGTGTTCTCCATCACCGGAACTGGGTTGGAGGTCGCATCCGCGGGATTCTCAACCACAAATTCAATGTCCTGGCCGGCGCCGGGTTCATCGTTTACCACCAGATCACTAAGTTCCGGTTCGGCAAGTGGTTCTTGCATCTGAGGATTGAGGCCCGGGTCTTCCGTCACACCAAAGTCCAGCATGGAAGGATCCAGAACTTCTTCCGTTTCGCTGGTGCCATTCCTTTCGGTGAAGAGGTTGCTGCCCGTTTCCTCGTCCAACTCATCGGCATCTTCCACCACGCGGGGCTTGATCTGCCAGAGACGGTGCACATTCCATGCGACGATCAGAAAGACCATAAGGATAAAAAACAGGAAGATTCCCGTCCCGGGCTTACCCAGCACATTGCACAGCCATTGATTCGCCTCAAAACCAAAGGTTCCTCCGTAAATCAGCATATCTTCACCTGTAAATAAAAAAGCGGTACTGGTAGAAATCCAGATGAGGGCGAAGAAAGAATAACGAAAACTCTTGCCAATCGGAAGTAAGCTTGCGTTAACAAAAAGTTTGAGACCAGAAATCAGAAACAGGAATATGAAAAGTATGGATGCCCAGCCAAACCATTTTTTAATGAAGAGGTACGAAAAGATGGCGCCGAATTTCCCCATCCAGTTTTCGGCCGCTACATCGTTGTTGCCCAATACGTTGAGAATTCCACTACTGAACAGATTGTCATCCTGCTTCCAACTCAATGCATAGGAAATAAAAGCAACCGATAGATAGAAGGCGAATAGCAGAAAGAACAAGCCGGTGATCCGTTGAAATTTCTCGTCTTTAAAAAGCCGGATAAGTGACGCAAACGGGCTTCCGCCAGTGCGTTTTTTGGGGGCCTTACCCGTACGCTGGGATCGGTCTTCGTGCGGCTTTTTTTCCTTTTTGACTTCCTTTTCTTCGGGCTCCTCTTTGAAGGTATTTCGATTGCTTATTTCGGGGTTTTTCTTAGCCATAGAGGGGGTCTGTAAAAACTCAGCAAAATAACTAATTAAAAACAAATCCCCCGCACGCGTGCGGGGGACTTATCAACAAAAATCAGTTTATAAAACAAGGTAAAGCGCCAGATTGATAAATTATCTGAACGATTTTATTCTTCTCCGGAGAAAGCAGCTTTCATTTGTTCCTTCTCTTCGGCCGATAGTTCAACGTAATCAGTAGGTATCATAAAATCCGTGGCTTTTACTTTTCCTTTGGCCACTTCGGTGGCGGAGAAGGTAGTAACAATGTTGCTCTGGGAAACCACATATTCCATCGGGAAGCCTTTGAGTCCGGTAAAACTTCCACCATAATTGACGGCCTCGCCACCAAGTTCTTCACAATAATAAAGGGTGGTAACTACTTCTTCGTCATCATCATTTTTGGTAACGTATTCGGCCTTTTTGCAAGTGAATCCGGCAATGGTCTTGGTTTCGTCCAGATAGCGGATAACCGGCGCGCCGTTTTTGTTCATGTCTTCTTCAATTTCAGCAGTCGTCGTTTTGTAATATTTTTTCTGGCCCATCATGTCAATCATGGTGATGGTTTCTTTTTTGTCGCCGTTGGTGATGACGTCCAGTTGGATGGGTCCAATGGGGAGGGTCATTTTAGTCTGATTCTCCAGAATGCTGATTGTCATATTCTTAGGTTGTTGCGCCATAGTGGCGGCATCAATTTCACCGGAATAGGTGATCGAATAAGTAACAACCCCTTTAAAAGGTTTGGCCTGCGCGGAAACGTTGCTGCTCCATGCTACAACTATAGCGGTGAGCGCGAGGAACGAAAGGAATCTTTTCATTTTTGTGATGATTAAATTTAAGGCGTGCGTTAGTCAAAAACAATACCAATAAATAGATCGCAAAGATAAGAAATTTTAGTAACCTAATATTTTCAACATGGATTTAAAGCTTTGCTCTTTCGCGAAAAGTTTGGTGGTGTAGTTGCCCTCTTCGTCGAAATCGATCAGGATGTGCTTGGGCGCCGGCGTAAGGCAGTGTTGAATTCCGCCATAACCACCCAGCGATTCCTGGTATGCGCCGGTGTGAAACAATCCAATGTATTGCCGTTCGCCCTCCTGGATTTTAGGTAGGAAGACCGCGTTGGCATGGGCTTCGGCATTGTAATAATCGTGACTGTCGCAGGTGAGCCCACCGAGGAAAACCCGTTGGTAATCATGATCCCAGTTATTGACGGCCAGCAGTACGAAACGCTGGTTGATGGCCCAGGTATCGGGCAAGGTGGTCATGAAGGAGCTGTCAATCATCTGCCAGAGCTCCCGGTCGTTTTGTTGCTTCTGTCCTAATATAGAGTATAAAACAGCTCCGCTTTCGCCTACTGTATAGGAACCAAATTCAGTATAAATGTTCGGTTCAGCTACGTTGTTCTGGTTGCAAATGTTTTTTATCTGCAGTATAATTTCCTCCGACATGTACTCATAGTCGTAGTCAAACGCCAGAGAATTCTTGACGGGGAATCCGCCGCCTATGTTTAAAGAGTCGAGATCTTTACAGATTTTTTTCAGTTCACAATACACATTGACACACTTCGAAAGCTCATTCCAGTAATAGGCAGAGTCCTTGATTCCGGTATTAATAAAAAAGTGGAGCATTTTAAGTTCCAGCTTAGGATTGTTTTTGATGCTGCTTTTATAAAAATCCAAAATGTCGTTGTAACGGATGCCGAGCCGCGAAGTATAGAATGCGAACTGTGGTTCTTCTTCGGCTGCGATGCGAATACCGATTTTGGTTTTCTTTTTAAGCAGAAGTTCAATTTGCTTCAACTCATCTTTGTTGTCGAGAACGGGTATGGTGTTTTGGAAGCCTGAGTGAATTAATTCGACAACGTTTTCGATGTAGCGCGGACGTTTAAATCCGTTACAAATGATGTAAATATCCTTGTCAATCAACTTGTTTTCGTTTAAAGAACGAATAATATCCGTGTCGAATTCAGACGAAGTTTCTAGATGAATGTCGTTTTTTAGGGCTTCTTCGAGAATGAAGGAGAAGTGGGAACTCTTGGTACAGTAGGAGTAGAAGTAATCGCCCTGGTAATCAGCCTTGGCAATGGCTACGTTGAATAGTTTTTTGGCTTTCTGGATATTGGCGGAAATCTTTGGTAAGTAGCTGATTTTAACCGGAGTTCCGTATTGCTTGATGATGTCCATCAAGGGGATGTTGTTGAAGTGTAGTTCGTTGTCTTCTACCTTGAATTCGGGCTGTGGAAAGTCGAAGGTCTGGTGAATCAGGTCGATGTATTTGTTTTTCATGGCAAGAAGTAAGTGAGTTGGATTACTGAAAAAAGTTCAATGTAATTAAAATGGATTGCAAACTATTTGCAAAAATACATAAATTGAATGCCTAAAGTGAGAAAATTATAAAAAAAAAGAACATCTCAAGGGATGTTCTTTTAAGGCGTTCAATTAAAGTAGGTTGCTAGGTGTTCATTCCTCCACAAACATTAATGACCTGACCATTTACGTAGGATGAAAGGTCGGAGGCCAGGAAAAGGGTGACGTTGGCAACATCGTCTGGTGTGCCAGGACGGCGCAACGGAATGTCTTTTACCCATTTTTCGCGGGCTTCTGCTGGTAGCTTGTGGGTCATTTCCGTTTCAATGAAACCAGGGGCAATGGCATTACAACGAATGTTCCGTGAGCCAAGCTCCTGGGCAATGGCCTTGGTAAAACCAATAATGCCGGCTTTGGATGCAGCGTAGTTGGATTGTCCGGCGTTGCCGGAAACACCCACCACCGAACTCATGTTGATAATGGACCCAAACTTTTGTTTCAGCATTACTTTCTGCACGGCCTTGGTGAGATTAAATACCGATTTAAGGTTAACGAGCATGACCAGATCCCAATCGGCTTCCCCCATGCGCATGAGCAGATTGTCGCGGGTGATGCCGGCATTGTTTACCAGAATGTCGATGCGTCCGAAATCTTCCACTACCTGATTAATGAGGGTTTCCCCTGCTGCAAAAGACGAAGCGTCGCTGGCGTAGGCCTTGGCTTTCACGCCCAGGGCGATAAGTTCACTTTCCAGAGCCTGGGCGGCTTCGTTCACTGCAATATCTGAAAAGGCGACATTGGCGCCTTCAGCAGCTAATTTTACCGCGATGGACTTACCGATACCGCGGGCGGCCCCGGTAACTAATGCGGTTTTACCTTCTAATAACTTCATGGAATTAGTATTGGTTTGAACCGCAAAAGTAAAAAAAAATAGAGGAACGGCGATACTTTTGCCTTAGCGGGCCACGATGGCCTCGCGACGAAACACCAGGTTGCGCGCTTTTACACGGCCAAACTTGTGATTGGTCAGCGCCTTACGCGTGTGGTGATTGAAAATAACCTCGAATTTGTTGGTGTCGAGAAATACATCAAACCGCATGAAATCGTTGCGTTGATCGTAATGATTGGTGAAAAAATCGTCGTGATATTCGTTGTAAATGCACTTCCAAATTAATTCTGTGCAATAAAAGTCACTGCTGTCGGCCAGGTCAAACGAGTGGTCAAAGGTGATCTTTTGTTGCAGATAAGCCTTGGCCCGGCGGCTGATGCCGGCATTACTGCCCGACGTCCCTTTGTTTTTGTAGCGGATTAAAACGATGGAATTTTTTTGCGCATCGTGTACAAAAGCATTTAGCCCCTGGGTTTGTACACCATCATCAGGGGAAACCGAGGACGACACCGAATGAATAATGTAGATGCTGTCTTTTTCTTTACAGATGATGCCGCAGTGCGACAGGTCGTAGTTTTCGTTCAGGCGCTCCACTATCATGTCGCTGACCAGTCCATACCCATGTCGCAAAATGATATCGCCGTCTTCGATCCGGGCTATTTCGTCGGAACTCAGGCGGTAGTTGGACGTTTCCTGGTCGCGTAGACTCTGAAGGTCGTAATAGTGATAGTAACCCCAGCCGGATCCGGCTAAAATAATAAGGGCAATGAATAGGATAAGAATACCTTTCTTCATTGCCCTTACTTTTATCTTATGGAACTAAACCAGACAAGGTCTGGCGCTGCCGGAATAATTACTTAACTTCTTCAGCAGGCTGTTCTTCAGTGGTAGGTTCGCCACCTAAGTCACCGAGTTCGAGTTTTCTCCAGTCGGATAACCATTTTCCGTTTTGCTTAACAAGACGGAGGGTTTTTTCTTCACCATCAGCTTTGTATGTACAAACCGAAGTAGTGTCCTGCGTGGTGCATTTGATGTCGGTTACCTTCACAACCTTTGCGCTGTCGGCTTCCTTGGTGTCAAACTGCTCAGCAGCTTTGAGTTCTTCCTGTGTCTTAGCGGTGGAAATTTCCTTAGCTTTAGCATAATCTTTCTTGTACAGATAATCAAGGAATTTTGCTGCTACTTCTTCAGGAGCTTCTTCTTTGGCTTTGTCGCCGTCGTTACCGCCACAAGCTACCATTGCAAGCATGGTAATGGCCAGAACAGAAAGTTTAAATAGATTCTTCATACGTTTTGGTTTTAGGTTAAAAAATTTCTTTGGCAGACAAAATTACACAAATACGCTTAAAAATCAAGGAAAATTAAACATTCTGTTGTTTAAAGTTATTAACAGACCTTATTTTCCTCACTATTAGCTGTACTTTTATGTCGGTTGTTTAATGTTTTTCAGCATGAAGGAAAATGTGTCTTTTGATGGTTTTATTAATAAGATTAACAGTCGTTTGCGGAATTCTCTTCCGGGGAAAATGGCACATTTGAGGATGGTGCCGCAAGGTCGGATTCCGGAATTTGAACTCAATAATGCTGGTGGAAAACGTGCTGCTGTTTTATTGCTTTTATATCCATACAAGAACGATGTTTATACGGTGCTTATCCGCCGGCCAATATACAATGGTCATCATTCGGGACAAATTGCCTTACCAGGCGGGAAGGAGCATCCGGATGACCGTGATATCCGGGATACCGCTCTTAGGGAGGCTCGCGAGGAGGTGGGCATCATCCCTCAGGATGTTCAAATCCTGGCTGCCCTCACCGATTTGTTTATACCACCCGGCAATTTTTTGCTAACGCCGATCCTGGCCTGGCAAAGCAGCCGCCCGGCGTTTAAAGCCGATCAGCGCGAAGTTGCCGAAATTTTGGAGGTGAAGGTGCGGGCCTTTAACCCGGCGAATATTCGCGAAAAGGAAATACCGCTGAGTAGTGGCCGTGTCTTTCGCACACCGTATTATGATGTGAACGGTTTAACCGTTTGGGGCGCAACGGCGATGATCATGAGCGAACTGCAAGAGATTATTCAGGATATTGGTTGATATAACTGCATAAAAAAAGAGCGACCGGTCGGATCGCTTTTTTTTTTGGTAAACTGTTTCACTTTTTCAGCAGGTCGCGGATTTCGGTGAGCAGCTTTTCTTCGTTCGAAGGACCGGCCGGTGGGGCAGGGGCTTCTTCTTTCTTGCGCGAGGCTTTCTGGTAGGCCTTCACGATCATGAAAATACAGAAGGCGATGATCAGAAAATCAATGATGTTCTGAATGAACATACCATAGTTCCACGTTACGGCCGGAACATCGGCCACCGCGTCCTTCAAGACAAGTTTCAGGTCTTTGAAATCAACGTTCCCCAACAGCAAGCCCAGGGGCGGCATCAGGATGTCGTTGACCAGCGATGTGACAATCTTCCCGAAAGCACCACCAATGACCACGGCTGTTGCCAGATCGATGATGTTGCCTTTCATTGCAAAATCCTTAAAGTCTTTTAAAATTCCCATTGTAGTTTGATTTAGGTGAGTGAAAAGGATCAGAATTTATACGAAAAGCCGACGCCTAAAACTTCTTTAAGTTGCGTCCGTGGTCCGCTGCGGTCGACAATGCCGTCTTTATTATCATCAAAGCCAATTTTAATGTCATCATCATAAATGGTATTGACCTGAAGTGTGGCAGAAATAAATTTATTAATTTTCATGGAGATCAATACCTCACCCAAAATGTCAATGTTCTGTGCATTTTTTAGGTAGTTGGAAAAAAGTTCCAGTTTGGCGGCCAGGTTGATGTTCTTCATAATGTCATACTTAACCGCGGCTTTAATGAAGCCACCAAATTCTGACCTTACCTTTTTTCCATTGACGATAACGATTCCGTTTTCAATCACAGCAGGCTCTACTCCGAAGGCACCCTGATCGGCCAGGGTCTGGTTGTTAACGAAGGTCATCTTCCCTGTTAGCGGGGCGATCAGCAAGGTGAAATAATCCGTCGGTTTGTAATCCATACCCAAGGCAACGGTCATGAAAGCGGGGGCCATGAAGTCCGAGGTCATTACACTATCGTTCGGATAGTTAAAACCCTGGGCAAACTGCGTCTTGAAGTTTAGCATTGCACTGTAATACCAGTGCTTCCATGCGTGCTGACCGTATTTTGAGCTAAAGTCAATCTTGTCATCACTCTTAATAATGCCTGCTTTCCCCTGTTGCAAAAGCCCGTAGCACAAATCCAGGGTGTTGTCCCACTGCGAATTTTTCTTGTGGTAATTCGCATATAAATTGACCAGTGCTGTGGCCGAAACGGAGTTTTGGCCTCCGGCCGCCCAGTTCGACAGGGCAATCTGATTAATCATCAGGGAGGTGGTTCCCCCGGTTTTCCAGGCTTTGGTGCTGTCGGCCTGAGCTGCGGCGTGTAGCGATAGTCCGCCCATGATCAGGATAGCAGCCGTCATTCGAAAAAAGTTGTAGATTTTCATCATAAATAGTAATAAAGTTTTAATAAAAGTAATAAATAATTAATGAATTAAACACCTCATGGAAATTTCGGGGTTCCGCGCTCTAATTTACTACGTATCGTCCGGGAATCATAATAAAATATTTTCTTCTTTCGGGCATAGGCGCGACTAAGATTTGGATTTTTCGAGACAAAGTCCGAAAAATCGAGTAATTGCCACCCAAGACCGGCGGCCAGGCTGATGTCGTCTGTTAGATTTTCTATTTTTTTACGATACTTTCTGAAGTAAAATCCGAGCGCATCGTGACGAAGCTGAGCGGCGCTGCGCTGCCCGAAATAGACGATGTGAGCCAGCTCGTGGCCAAAAGCCCCCACTTGCTGATTGAAGCTTAATTGGTCGGGCGTGAAGCCGGTTGTCTCCTTGTTGTTGTTGATGTAAACAAGGTAAGATCGTTCTTCGCTGATCCGTAAGCGCGTTATCCGTGGTCGAACCGCCAGCGTAGCATGGATCGGTACTTCAACAAAATCGATTCGACATGAGGCGAGCTCAGGAAAGTGAGATAGCGCAGCCAAAATAGCCAATTCATACTGCGCTGGAATTGCTTTCCCGCTTCCAAAAGTCCGGCGGAGGGATTCTTTTTGGTGTTGAAAGTCGGCCGCGCTGTAATGCACCGAATCTTGCTGCGCCTGAGTGCCGCTCACGGACAATGTGAACAGCGACAGTTGCATAATTAAGTGAAACAGAAATTTGAAAGGATACCGGCGCTTCATCTTTTCCTTATAAATACATCCAATGCCCCCGCATTCTGTGACGTGCAAAACTGTATTCCAGGGCAGGGAAGGGGAGTTTTAAAACATTCAGTACGGAAAGTATGCTGTGCAGAGTTTTGTTTCGAACAGGAATTTTACTCAAATCGAGATCCAGCGAAAGAAAGAGTCGGTTGCCGCGCGGAAGACTGTAGTACGAAAGTATGGGATCCGGTTTGCGCGCGCTGATCATGCCCTCAGCGCCCATGCCGAGGGAGATGCAGAGCCAGGGTGGAAATTTTCGCTGATCCTTTAGAAAGGCGCCGGGACTAATGCTTAGCCAGGCTGTTTGACCGTTGTAATCCTTGAGTACACGTTCGGGAAAATTGTTGCCTAGCAAGGATGGACGGTAGCGTGCGTATTCCGATGAATGAAACGAATACTTTAACAGGATTTTTTGATCTTTCCAAAGTACTTGTTGCGTGGTAAAGAGCGCCGCACCGGCCAGGTTGGCGCTCAGGTCGCCAACGGAAAAGCCCCATTGGTCGCTGAACCCGTCCAGCATCTCAACAATAAGCTGATATCCGATCCCTGTAAGACAACTGTACCATGCTGCCTTGCTTTCTTTGACACCGCTCCAGCGAAGCACGGCGTAGCCCAGATGACTTGTCTGGTAGGCCGTATAGGCGTGCCCCCATTTATCCATGCCAAGCCATTCTGCATTGTCGTTAAAGAAATGAAAGCCGGAGCGCGGATAATCTTTGTACCATAATTCGTTTAACCCAATGAGCGTTGCCGTGGCTACCGCGGCCTGGCCTCCGCATACCAGCGCCAGCCGTCCGCCCCGGAAGCGCTGTAGGGAGTCTTCCGGGTAAATTCGCGTCTGAGCCTGCATTTGCGATGTGGAGGTTGTCAGCAGAATCCCGATGAGCAACGTGGTCGCGAAAAATTTTACACGTGGCATTACTGGAAGCTTTCAATTATTTTGCGGGCCTCGGCAAGCACCTGATCCAGCTTCTGACGGTCGCGGGCTTCGGCAATAAAACGCAGGTAAGGCTCGGTGTTGCTGAGCCGCACATTGAACCACCAATCACTGAAATCACATCGGTAGCCATCAAAGTCCACCGATTTCAGAACAGGCTCGCGCCCGAGAAAGTGCTTGCGGATGGCGTCCATCGCCTCCTGCTTGCGCTCCAGCTTGAAGTTTACCTCCCCGGTGCTTTCGTAAGACGAGATGTTTTCGATCAGCCGGGATACACTGATGCCTTGCTTTTTCATGTCGGCAAAAACGTTCAGCGCAATCAGACAGGCCATGATGCCTGAGTCGGAATAAAAGAAATCCCGGAAATAGTAATGCCCGGCGTATTCGCCGCCAAAAAGCCCATTTATCTCACGCAGTTTGGGCGCCGCGTACGCACGCCCAACGCGCCACATGTGCATCGTGGAACCCATTTTTTCAATGTATTCGCCAACGGACTTACTGGTTCGAATGTCCTGCAGCACATTCCCACGGGTGTCTTTCAGAAAGTAATGTGCAAGAACGGCGATGATCAGGTCGGGGGAAATGAATTGCCCTTTCTCATCCACAAACATGACCCGGTCGGCATCTCCATCGAAAATGACCCCCACATCCGAATGATGGTTCACGACATGCTGTATGAGGTCCTGCACGTTTTCCATCACCAGCGGGTTGGCTTCATGATTGGGGAAGGTGCCATCCAGCTTATCAAAAATATACATCGGGTGATCGCCAAGCAATTCTTTGATCAACAGGGCGGCCATTCCGTTGGAGCAATCGATGCTGATCCGGAGCTGACTAAGATCACTAAGGTATTTTCTGAGAAAGACCAGGTATTCGCCACGAATGTCAAAAGGATGAACAACACCTTTGGTGGCAAGAGGTTTCACTTCGGACTGCAATACCTTCTTTTCCAGCTCGGCCAGGCCGGTATCGTAGCCCACGGGCAAGGCGTTTTCGCGCGAAATCTTCATGCCGTTGTACTCGCGCGGATTGTGCGAAGCTGTAATCTGAACAGAAGCTTTAAAGTGATGGACGGCTGTTCCGAAATACACCATGGGGGTGGTGGCCAGCCCGATGTCGTAAACATCGGCTCCGGCATCGGTGATGCCACGTGTTAATTCGGCGAACATCGCGTCGGAGGATGTTCGGACATCCCGTCCTACCAGAATTTTTTCGGTTTGCAAAAGCCCGGGCAGGAAAAATCCGATGCGGTACACATCGCTAAGGGTAAAGTCTTTGTTGAAAATTCCGCGAAAATCGTAGGCTTTGAAGGCTGTCATGGTGTTCGGATTTAGTTAATGCAGCGGCTGTTGATAAAAACTGCGTTTCAGCCACAGCGGAAACGCAGTCAGAATGAATTCGGGAAGGTTGATTTAGTAGGAAGAGGATTTTAGAAAATCCCTGATTTGTTCGAAGTAGGCATTTTTGTCCTTGGTGAAGGTTTCCCGCGCGGGAACGCCCTTAACAATGTACATCTGGCTTCTGTTTTTCTGCAGTTTTACCAGCTCTTTCATGTCGGCAGGGCAAACCAAATCATCGATTTCGCCGCAAATCAGCATCACGCTGTATATGGCCGTTCCGTTTTTTTCGAGTGCATAGTAAGGTTCCAGAAGGTATTTATTGAAGCCCAGCGGAAGCAATACGTCGAGATTTCTTTTTTCCTTGATGCGTTTTTTCATGCCCTCCAGCGTAGAGTAGGGGCTGTCGGCAATTACCTGATGAATTTCCGGGCGGCTGGTTCCAACGGCAATACTGAGGGCGCCCCCGATGCCGATTCCGTATAAATCCAGAATTTTCATTTTCGACTGGTATTTGCGAACCCAGTTGATGGCTCCCTGCAAGTCTTTCTCAAATTGTGCATAAATGTAAAAATTAGTATTGATGGTGAAATCGGCACTTTCCCCATAGCCACGGTAGTCATAGGTGAGAACATAAAATCCAAGGGAAACAAAATTGCTGGCAATTTCGATCAGGTCGGCCTGGTTGCCTTCGCCGTCGTCGCTGAGAATAATCAGTTTATTGGAGGATGCATCGGCCGGTTTATACAACCAGCCTTTTAGGGTAAGGTCATCTTCCGTTTCAATTTGAACTTCTTCGTAGTTGAGCCCGAAATCGCCGGGGCGGGCAGCGTATTCACGGACGGGTTTCAGGGCGTAGGCTGAAAGGATCAGCGTTGAAAGCAGGGCAGCAAGAATGGTTTTTTTCATATTTTTTCGATTATTTCGTTTGCTAATGTAGGAATTTTTTCTGTTTTGTGTTACAAGTCGGCCGTGGATTGATTACTCCTTCATTCATCGAGCCGCATGGGCTGTCGAAGGGCTTTATTCTGAGCCTTTTTGCGCAGGTAAATTGTTAGGGCCTGCTGGTAACGGCGTGCATTTTCCTGATGTTGTGCCAGGGTTTTGGCGAAGTTATGATGCCCCGAGAAGTCTTCCTTGGCACAGAAATAAATGTAGTCATGCTGCTCGCAGGCCAGCACCTTGTCGATCACCAGC